>JAFACJ010000619.1 GCA_023425615.1 Actinomycetes bacterium | reverse complement strand
CCTCCATGACCACGGTCCGCGCCTCCTCGTCGCGGGAGAGGAAGGTGACGGTGCCGCTGTAGGTGAGGCCGATCGGCCCGAGCTTGACCTTGACCTTCCCGCCGAAGCGGTCGCCCTCGTGCGAGGTCAGCGTCGCGCCGGGCACGCAGGGCGCGATGCGCTCGATGTCGAGCAGGACCTTCCACGCCTCGTCGGCGGGGACGGGGATCTCAAGGGTGTTCTGGAGTTTCATCCGGTCTCCTCCACGGCGGCCGTGCCGTCGGCCGCCGCCCGGACGGCCTTGAGGATGCCCTGGTAGCCGGTGCAGCGGCACAGGTTCCCCGACAGGCCGTCGCGGATCTCCTCGTCGGTGGGGTCGGGGTTGTCGCGCAGGAACGCGGTGGCCGTGACGACCAGCCCCGGCGTGCAGAAACCGCACTGCAGCCCGTGGTGGTCGCGGAAGGCGCACTGCACCGGGGAGAGCTCGCCGGCCGGCGAGGCGATGCCCTCGACGGTGGTGACCTCCGCGCCGTCGGCCTGCACGGCGAACACCAGGCAGGCGCGGACGGCCTCCCCGTCCAGGAGGACGGTGCAGGAGCCGCAGACGCCGTGCTCGCAGCCCACGTGGGTGCCGGTGAGCCGGCAGTGCTCGCGCAGGAAGTCGGCGAGGGTGAGGCGGGGCGGCACGGTCGCGCGCCGCGTCCTGCCGTTGACCTTCACCCAGATCTCGATGTCAGGCATCGCCCGCCTCCTTGACGGCTCTCTGCCAGGCGCGCGCCACCATGACGGCCCCGACGTGTCTGCGGTAGTCGGCGGATCCGTGCAGGTCGGCGGGCACCGACCGCAGCTCCGCGACGGCGGCGCGCCCGACCTCCTCGGCCGCCAGGGAGTCGGCGCCGCGGCCGGTCAGCGCCTCCTCCGCGGCCGTGGCGCGCAGCGGCACCGGGCCGAGGCCGAACAGGCCGATCGCGCACCGCCGGATCTGCGCGTCTCCGTCGAGCTCGACGGAGACGGCGGCGCCCGCGAGGGCGAAGTCGCCGCTGCGGCGGGCGAACTCCTCGACGGCGAACCCGCTGCGCGGCCCCCTGATGGGGAAGGTGATGCCGGTCAGCAGCTCGTCCGGCTCCAGGAGGGTGCTCCAGGTGCCGGTGAAGAAGCCGTCGGCGGGCAGGGTGCGCCTGCCGCGCGGCGAGAGCGTCTCCAGCCGGGCGTCGAGCGTCAGCGCCACCGCCGGGTACTCGGCCGCCGACTCGGCGTGGGCGATCGAACCGCCGATGGTGCCGCGGTTGCGGATCTGGAAGTGGCCGATCAGCGGGGTGGCGCGGGCCAGCAGCGGGACGGACGCGGCGACCTCGGGCGACCGCCCGATCGCCGCCTGCGTGGTGCCCGCGCCGATCCACAGGGCGCCGTCGCGGCGCTCGATGCCGCGCAGCTCCGCCGCCCGGCGCAGGTCGACGAGGTGCTCGAAGACCGCCAGCCGCAGCGCGAGCATGGGGACCAGGCTCTGCCCTCCGGCGATGGCCTTGGCGTCCTCGCCCAGCTCGGCGAGCAGGGCGACGGCCTCGGCCGCGCTGCCCGGCGCGTGGTAGGTGAACGGTGCCGGCTTCATCGCGCCTCCCTTCCCTCGCGCACCAGTGCCACGATCGACTCGGGTGTCACCGGCAGGCGGGTGATCTTCGCGCCGAACGGGGCGAGCGCGTCGGCGACGGCGTTGACGACAGCCGGGGGCGCGCCGATCGCGCCGCCCTCGCCGACGCCCTTGTAGCCGCCGGGCCCCGGGCCCATGGTCTCGACGTGCCCGTACTCGATGACGGGGACCTCGGTGGCGGTGGGCAGGAGGTAGTCCATGAAGGTCGTGGCGACGGGGTTGCCGTCCTCGTCGTAGGCGAGGTGCTCATACAGCGCGCCGCCGATCCCCTGCACGGTGCCGCCCGCGATCTGGCCCTCCACCACATTGGGGTTGATCATGGGGCCGCAGTCCTCGCTGACGATGTAGCGCAGCAGCTTCACCTCCCCGGTGGCGATGTCCACCTCGCAGGTGCACAGGTGCGTGGCGTTGGCCCAGATCATCGGCGCCTGCGCCTTGTACCGGCCGCTGGACTCCAGGCCCGGCGGCACGCCGGGCGGCAGGCTCTCGGGCTGGAAGTAGGCGATGGAGGCGATCTCGGCGAAGGACAGCGCCGCCTCGGGCTTGTCGCGGGAGCCGGCGCGGCTTCCGGACACCTCGATGTCCTCGGCCGGCACGCCCAGCCGGTGCGCGGCGATCGCCGTGATCCGCTCCTTGAGCACGGCCGCGGTCTCGGCGATGGCGCCCGCGGTCATCGAGCCCGAACGGCTGCCGCCCGCGCCGCCGCCGAACGGGGTGACCGCCGTGTCGCCCTGAATGGTATGGACGTCCTCGATGTCCGCGCCGACGGCGTCCGCGGTGAGCTGGACGACGGTGGTCTCGATGCTGTTGCCGCTGGACCCGCCGGAGACGTACACGTTGACCTTGCCCGAGGGCTCGATCCGGATCGTCGCGCCCTCGGTGGCGTACAGCGGCATCACGCCCGTCGTCGGCTCGACGTAGGTGCACGTGCCGACGCCCAGGTAGCGGCCCTCGGTGCGGGCCTTCTCCTGCTCGCGCCGGAACGCGTCGTAGTCGAGCATCTCCAGCGCCTGCTCGAACGTCTCCAGCGGCGTGATGTCGCTGTAGGGCATACCGCAGGGGTTCACCAGCGGCAGTTCGTCGCGGCGCAGCAGGTTGCGGCGGCGCAGTTCGGCGGGGTCGATGCCCATGTCGCGGGCGGCGATGTCCAGGAGCAGCTCCCGTGCCACCGACTCGAACTGCCACGGGCCCCGGTAGGCGGTGCGGCCCACGGTGTTGGAGAACACCCCGGTCGTGGCGAACGTGCCCTGCGGGACGCGGTAGGGGCCGGGGAAGAGCAGCCCGACGACGGGGAGCGTCTGCACCGGCCACGGGATCGGGTAGGCGCCCACGTCCTGCACGTAGTCGATCGCCGCGGCCACGATCCTGCCGTCGGCGTCGAAGGCCATCAGGGCGTCGCCGTGCTCGTGGCGGGCCTGCCCCGCCGACAGGAGGTTCTCCCGCCGGTCCTCGATCCACTTCAGCGGCCCGTCCACCTTCACCGCGGCGAGCATGACGCACATGTCCTCGCGCTGGGGCATGACCTTCTGCCCGAAGCCGCCGCCGGTGTCGCGCATCACGACGCGCACGCGGTTCTCGTCGATCCCCAGCAGCCTGGCGCAGAACAGCCGCACCTCGTGCGGTGACTGCGTCGCCGCCCAGACCGTCATCTCGCCGGTCGTCGCCGACCACTCGGCGACCAGCCCGCGCGTCTCGATGGGCACCGCGGCGTACGCCTGCTGGTAGATCGTCTCACGTGCCGTGTGCGCGGCGCCGTCGAAGACGGGCGCCATGTCCGCGATGGGGAGCGCGGCCAGCTCACCGGCGATGTTGCCCGGGTAGTCGGCGTGCACCAGCTCGCCCGACTCCCGTGCCGTGGTGTAGTCGACGACCGGCGGCAGCGGCTCGTAGTCGACGATGACCAGTTCGGCGGCGTCCTCGGCGATGTAGCGGTCCTCGGCGACGACCAGCGCCACCGGGTCGCCGACGAAGCGCACCTCGCCTTCGGCCAGCGGGGGACGCGGTGTGTCCGGGATGTCGCGGCCGACCAGGGTGTACCACTGCTCGTGCACGCCGGGGTGGAGGTCCTCCGCCGTGAACACGGCGTGCACGCCCTCGAGGGCGAGCGCCTCGGACACGTCGATGCCCTCGATCCGCGCGCGTGCCAGCGGGCTGCGCACGAAGCAGACGTGGAGCATGCCGGGGCGCACCACGTCGTCCACATAGGTACCGTGCCCGGTCAGCAGCCGGGGGTCCTCCACCCGCGGTACCCGGGCTCCGGCGTACCGCGCCGCGACCGTCTCCTGCGTTCCGGCGGTCACCGGCCCTCCGCACCCAAGTCACTCATTCAGGCCTCCTCATGACCCTGTACGGGCTCCTGCTGAGCAGATGCTTAGCATTGCTGAGCACATGCTTAGCATCAGCTGGAACTGTGGTCAAGACCACATCCGGCGCGGAACGCGGCGAACGCGACGGCCGGGGAG
>JAFACJ010000580.1 GCA_023425615.1 Actinomycetes bacterium | reverse complement strand
GCGAAGCCCACGAGCAGCGCCGCCACCAGCGCGAACCGGGACGTGGACGTCGCCAGGGCCACGGCCGGCGTGGGCGCGGGAGCGACGGCGGGCTCGGGAGCCACGGCGGGGGCCGCGGCGGCGGGCTCGGGAGCGGGCGGGGCGGCGGGGCCCGCGGTGGCAGGGGCGTCGGCGGGGGCGTCGACGCGGGGACCCACGCCGAGCTTCTCCTTGATCTTCTTCTCGATCTCGTCGGCGGTCTCGGGGTGGGACTTGAGGTAGTTGCGGGCGTTCTCCTTGCCCTGGCCGAGCTGGTCGCCCTCGTAGGTGTACCAGGCGCCGGACTTGCGGACGAAGCCGTGCTCGACGCCGAGGTCGATCAGGCCGCCCTCGCGGCTGATGCCGATGCCGTAGAGCAGGTCGAAGTCGGCGACCTTGAAGGGCGGGGCCACCTTGTTCTTCACGACCTTGACGCGGACCCGGTTACCGACGGGCTCGGTGCCGTCCTTGAGGGTCTCGATGCGGCGCACGTCGAGGCGGACGGAGGCGTAGAACTTCAGCGCCCGGCCACCGGTGGTGGTCTCGGGGGAGCCGAACATGACGCCGACCTTCTCGCGGAGCTGGTTGATGAAGATCGCGGTGGTCTTGGTCTGGTTGATGGCGCCGGTGAGCTTGCGCAGCGCCTGGGACATCAGGCGGGCCTGGAGACCGACGTGGCTGTCGCCCATGTCGCCCTCGATCTCGGCGCGGGGGACCAGCGCCGCCACCGAGTCGATGACCACCAGGTCGACCGCGCCGGAGCGGATCAGCATGTCGGTGATCTCCAGCGCCTGCTCGCCGGTGTCGGGCTGGGAGACCAGCAGGGCGTTGGTGTCCACGCCGAGCTTGGCGGCGTAGTCGGGGTCGAGCGCGTGCTCGGCGTCGACGAACGCCGCGATGCCGCCGGACTTCTGCACGCTGGCGACCGCGTGCAGCGCCACCGTCGTCTTACCCGAGGACTCCGGGCCGTAGATCTCCACGACCCGGCCGCGGGGCAGGCCGCCGATGCCGAGCGCGATGTCGAGGGAGATGGACCCGGTGGGGATCACCTCCATGGGCGCGCGCACCTCGTCGCCGAGGCGCATGATCGAGCCTTTGCCGAACTGGCGCTCGATCTGGGCGAGGGCGGTCTCCAGCGCCTTCTCGCGGTCGTTAGCTGCCATGATCTGCCCCTGTCGGGTCGTCGTGTTCTTCTTCGAGTTCGTCATGTCGCGACCGAACCTATGCGAGCCCACTGACAAAAATCGGCCCCTGCGACCCGACCACTGTACCGAACATAAATTCGATCGAGGGTCGGCGTGCCGATTCGTCCGGAACCGGCGAGCCGATCGGGCTGCGCGGCGGGCGCGCGGCGACGTACGCTGACGCAGCAGGCGATCACGCGGGGGCTATCTGATGACCCTGACCGTTCTCTTCTGCGCCGACCCGCTCGACCCTCGGCGCGTCGATCCGCACTTCGCCCGGGAGGCCGAGACGCTCCGGGCCACCGGCGGGGCACTGGCCCTGCTCGACCACGAGCTGCTGCGCCGCGGCGAGGCGGCGGAGGCGGTGCGGCGGGTGCCGCGCGGCTCCGGCGGGGTGTGGTACCGCGGCTGGATGGTGACGGCCGCCGAGTACCAGGCGCTGGCCAAGGCGCTGGCGGCCCGCGGCGGCGCCCTGATGACCCCGCCGGACGGCTACCAGCGCGCCCATGAGCTGCCCGGCTGGTACGACACGTTCGCGGGGCTGACCCCGCCCAGCGTCTGGCTCCCCCTGGTCCCGCGCGAGGTGCCGTCCCCCGCGGCGCTGGCCGAGGCGGTGCGCGACCTGCCTCCGGGGCCCGGGGTGGTCAAGGACTATGTGAAGTCGCGCAAGCACGAGTGGGCCGAGGCGTGCTACGTCCCCGACCTGGGCGACGCAGAGCGCCTGCACCGCACCGTCCGGCGCATGGTCGAGCTCCAGGACGACTTCCTCACCGGCGGCGTGGTCATCCGCCAGTACGAGGAGTACGACACCGCCGAGGCGCGCGTCTGGTGGGTCGACGGCGATCCCGTCCTCATCGGCCCCCATCCCGACTCGCCGGACGCCGAGTGCGTGCCGGCCCTGGACCGGGTGCGGCCCGCCGTCCGGGCGCTGGGCTGCCGTTTCGTCACCACCGACCTGGCCCGCCGCGCCGACGGGGAGTGGCGGGTGGTGGAGGTCGGCGACGGTCAGGTCAGCGAGCTTCCGGCCACCGCCGACGTCGGAGACCTGTACTTCCACCTGCCCGATCCCACCTGAACGGGAACCAGAGGGTTCCGAGCGGGATCTCATAGGAGTATCGCTGTTTTCGGGCAGGTGATACCCCCTACAATGCGTGCGCGTCGCTTCAACGGAGGTCCCCCATGCTCAGGCGCCGTATGAGCTCACGAGCCGTCAAGGTAGGCATGCTCGGCACCTTGTCGATGTCGCTGGCGGCCTGCGGCAGCTCCTATTCGGCCTCCTGCGTGGACGGCACCGACCGCGGCACCTTCGGCTACAAGGTGGTCGATGACGACAGGTGCGACTACGGCGGGAACGGCGGACGCTACTTCTGGTACTACAACGGCAGCGGTAGCAACGGGTACGTCTCCGGCGGCACCACCTTGAAGCCCCGGAAGGGCACCATCAAGACGAAGTCCGGCCGCACCCTCCAGCGCGGGGGCTTCGGCAGCAAGTCCAGCAGCGGCAGCTGACGGTGCGAAGAGAACGTTCCCGGCCGCGTGACGGCTGGGCGTCGCGGATCGAATCCCAGGGACTGGCCTACCACCGCACGTCCCACCCGGAGCATCTGACGCGTCCTTACTGGGACGAGTCCGTGCACTACGTCTTCGAGATGGATGAGGTTCTCGCGCTGGAGGAGCAGGTCGAAGAGCTCCACCGCATGTGCCTCCAGGCCGCCGAGTACGTCGTCACGACGGGCCGCTATGAGGTCCTCGGCATCGACGAACGCCTCGCGCCCGCGATAGAGGAGTCGTGGCGGCGCAAAGACCCGCACCTCTACGGCCGTTTCGACCTGCGTTACGACGGCACGGGCCCGGCGAAGCTCCTGGAGTACAACGCCGACACCCCCACGTCCCTCGTGGAGAGCTCCGTCATCCAGTGGTTCTGGAAGGAGGACGCCTTCCCTCAGGACGACCAGTGGAACTCCATCCACGAACGCCTGGTGGACCGCTGGAAGGGGCTGGGCCTCAGGAAGGGGACGGTCCACTTCGCCTGGACGGAGGCGGACGAGTCCGGCGAGGAGCTCATGACGATCGCCTACCTCCAGGAGACGGCCGAGCAGGCGGGTCTTACGTGCGCCCCCATCACGATGGAGGACATCGGCTGGGACGGCGAGGACTACCGCGACCTGGACGACGAGCCGATCAGGACCGTCTGCAAGCTCTACCCCTGGGAGTGGATCGTCGGGGAGCCCTTCGGCGCCCATGTCGACGAGGCAGACTGGATCGAGCCGATGTGGAAGATGCTCCTGTCCAACAAGGGGCTGCTGGTCCTGCTCTGGGAGCTGTTCCCCGGCCACCCCAACCTGCTGCCCGCCCGCCTCGGCACGCCCGGCGACCTGACGTCCTACATCAAGAAGCCGCTGCTGGGCCGTGAGGGCGCGAGCATGACCATCACGACGCCCGAGTTCAGCCGGCGGACGGAGGGCGGCTACGGCGCCGAGGGCTTCGTCTTCCAGGAGTTCCTGGCGCTGCCGGAGTTCGACGGCCAGCATCCCGTGCTCGGCGCCTGGATGGTCGCGGACGAGGCGGCGGGGCTGGGCATCCGTGAGACGTCAGGTCTCATCACCGACGACACGTCCTCCTTCGTCCCCCACCGCATCCCGATCTAAGACATCCGGTTTCAAGGAGCCCCCTCATGCCCCTCGCTCTCGACAGCGCCTTCGGCCAGGTCCTGGGAGACAACGTCCTGGCCATCCTCGCGTACGCGGGCGTCGGCCTCGTCCTGTTCGTGGTCGGCTTCTACGCGGTGGACCTGGCCACGCCGGGCCGGCTGGTCTCGGTGATCCGGCACGACCGCAACCCCAACGCCTCGCTGCTGGCGGCCGCGGGCATGGCGGCGGTGGGCCTCATCGTGTCGGCGTCGATCTACGCCACGGACGCCGCGCTGGCCGAGGGGCTGATCGCGACCGCCGTCTACGGGGTGGTGGGGATCGTCGCGCAGATCGTCGCGATGATCGTCTTCAATCTGCTCATCGGGCTGAAGATCAAGGAGCTGTGCCACCAGGAGCAGTTGCAGCCGGGCACCTGGATGCTGGCCGTCACCTACGTGATGATCGGCCTGGTGACCGCGCTGGCGCTCATCTGAGCCGGTCGGGGACGTCGAA
The DNA here is from genome assembly GCA_023425615.1 of Actinomycetes bacterium. Lineage (GTDB taxonomy): Bacteria > Actinomycetota > Actinomycetes > Streptosporangiales > Streptosporangiaceae > Actinocorallia. The sequence continues at coordinate 5,013 of JAFACJ010000580.1, read as the reverse complement.
CGCCGCGCACACCGCGTTCCAGACCGTCCGGGTGTCCACACCGTCGGCGAACGCCTGGTCGACGGTGCGGCTGCCGAGTTCGGCGATCACATGGTCCTTGGCGACGCTCGCCGCGTAGCCCTCGCCGAACTGCTGGTTCATCTTGATCCAGAAAGCCGTCAACCTCACCCGGCCAGTGTGCCAGGTGACGGGCGGAGGCGGGAACGCGCTGCTTTACGGACGCCTCCCGTGTGGTACATCCACATTGCGATGTGTTTGCTTGCTCATTAATCCCAGGCGGCTTACGGTGGCCGGAAGAGGGTCGCTCCTCTGGCCGTGAGGAGGGGGCTGCGCCATGGAGAGCGTCGTACTCGGGGCGGCGCTGCTCGTCAGCCTGGTCCTGCTGGCCGTGCTGATGCTGCGGCGGCCCGGCGGAGGAGTGCCGGAGGCCGAGCTCCAGGAAGCGCGCGACCAGGCGCTGAGGCAGGCAGAGGAGGCAGCGGCCCGACTGCGCGGACACGCCGAAAACCAGGCGCGCGAGCTGCGCGAGCAGGCCGAGGAGCAGGCCCGCGCGGCACGGGAGCAGGCCGAGGAGCAGGCCCGCGCGATCCGGGAGCAGAGCGAGGAGCAGGCCCGCGCGCTGCGTGAGGAGGCGCGGGAGCGGCTGGAGGACGTGGAGCGCCGGGAGCGCCGGCTGGCCGAGCGGGAGCAGCGGCTGGACCAGGAGGCGGCGCGGGTCGAGGAGCGGCAGACCGCGCTGCGGGCCAAGGCCGTGGAGCTGGACGGCAGGGAGGCCGACCTCGGCCGCGCCGAACGCGAACGCGGCCTGGCCCTGGAGCAGGTGGCGGGGCTGACCGCCGAGCAGGCCAGGGCCGAGCTGGTCGGGCAGATCCGCACCCAGGCCAAGCGCGAGGCGGCGCTGACGGTACGGGAGATCGAGGCGGCGGCGCGGGAGGAGGGCGAGTCCCGCGCCCGGAGGATCGTCACGATGGCGGTCCAGCGGGTGGCGGCCGAGCAGACCACCGAGTCGGTGGTCTCGGTGCTGCACCTGCCGCACGAGGAGATGAAGGGCCGCATCATCGGCCGCGAGGGCCGCAACATCCGCACGTTCGAGGCGGTCACCGGGGTCAACCTCATCATCGACGACACGCCCGAGGCGGTCCTGCTGAGCTGCTTCGACCCGGTGCGCCGCGAGGTCGCCAGGCTCACCCTGGAGCAGCTGGTCCTGGACGGGAGGATCCACCCGCACCGCATCGAGGAGGTGTACGAGCGCAGCCTCGCGGAGGTGGAGACCCTGTGCGTCAGGGCGGGTGAGGACGCCCTGGTGGAGGTCGGCATCACCGAGATGCACCCGGAGCTCATCGCCCTGCTGGGCAGGCTGCGCTACCGCACCTCCTACGGCCAGAACGTGCTCAAGCACCTGGTGGAGTCGGCGCATCTGGGCGGTCTGATGGCGGCCGAGCTGCGCCTGCCCGTGGACGTCGTCAAGCGCGGCACGCTCCTGCACGACATCGGCAAGGCGCTCACCCACGAGGTGGAGGGCAGCCACGCCCTGGTCGGCGCGGAGACGGCGCGCCGCTACGGCGAGCACGAGGACGTCGTCCACGCGATCGAGTCGCACCACAACGAGGTGGAGGTGCGCACCGTCGAGGCGGTCCTCACCCAGGCAGCCGACGCGATCTCCGGTGGCCGCCCCGGCGCGCGCCGCGAGTCGCTCGAGGCCTATGTCAGGCGCCTGGAGCAGCTCGAACGCATCGCCAAGGACACCCACGAGGGCGTCGAGAAGGTCTTCGCCATGCAGGCGGGCCGCGAGATCCGGGTCATGGTCAAGCCGGGCGCCGTCGACGACATCCAGGCGCAGGTGATCGCCCGCGACATCGCCAAGCAGGTCGAGGACGAGCTCACCTACCCCGGCCAGAGCCGCGTCACCGTCGGGCGGGAGTCACGGGCCACGGAGTACGCCAGATAGCCCGCCGGGCCGGCCGCCGGTCACGCCGGACGGCCGACCAGCGGCAGGACGGGGACGTCGTTGACGGTGAAGCCGAGGGTCTGGGCGTAGAACGACAGTTCGGCCTCCAGGCACCGGGAGAGGGTGTCGGCCCGCCGGAACCCGTGCGACTCGCCCTTGAACGTCAGATAGGCGTAGGGGACCTTGTTCTCCTCCAGCGCCCGCGCGAACCGCTCGGACTGGGCGGGCGGGACGACCGGGTCCTCCAGGCCCTGCAGCAGCAGCACCGGGCAGGAGGTGCGGTCGGCGCGGCCCAGCGGCGAGCGCTCCTCGTAGCTGCGCTCGTAGCCGGGGATCGGGCCGATCAGGCCGAAGGGGTAGCGGGACTCGAAGTCGTGGGTCTCGGCCAGCAGCATGGTCGCGTCGCTGACGCCGAAGTAGGACGTCGCCGCCTTGAAGGTGGTGCCGGAGGTGACGGCGGCCAGGGTGGTCCAGCCGCCCGCGCTGCCGCCCCTGATGGCCAGCCGCTCGGGGTGCGCGCGGCCCGACCTGACCAGCGCGGTGGCGACCGCGACGGCGTCCTCGACGTCGACGACGCCCCACTGGCGGCGCAGCCGCTCACGGTAGGCCCTGCCGTAGCCGGTGGAGCCGCCGTAGTCGACCTCTACGACCCCGATGCCGCGGCTGGTGAAGTAGGCGCGCTCCAGGTTGAGCGTGCCCGAGGCGCGTTCCGTGGGGCCGCCGTGGACGAACACCACGTACGGCGGCAGCTCGTCCTGGGGGCCGAGCGCGGCCGGGTTGGCGGGCTCGAAGACGCGGGCGTACACCGGACGGCCGAACTGGCCTTCGAACTCCTCGTCCCGCGGCGTCGGCAGGTACGCGGCGTCGGGGACCCTGTCCAGCTCCCGGCGCAGCACCGTGACGCGCCCCTGGGAGACCTTCACCACGGACGAGGGCAGGGAAGGCGAGGCCCCGATGCCCACGAACGTCGTGCCGTCCGCCGACAGGCTCATCTGCCAGTCGGTGTAGGGGAGGTCCAGCGGCTCCAGTTCGAGCGTGTCGGGGTCGTACAGGCTGAGCTTCTGGTCGCCCTGGCCGTGCATGACGACGAGCCGTCCGTCGGCCAGCAGCGCGTACGGCATGCCGCCGAGCTGCCACAGGGGGCCGGCGAACTCCTCCTCGGCGGGGTAGAGCGCCTGAGGTGACTCCCCGTAGAGGCCGACCTGGTAGATGTTCCACCAGCCGGGCCAGTCGGAGACCACGTACAGGCTCTTCTCGTCGCGCCACAGGGGCGCCAGCACCGACTCGGACATGCCGCCCTTGACGGTGCGGGGGGAGATGACCCTGCCGTCCTCGATCACCCCGACCCGCAGCTCGGTGCCGTCCCACGGCATCCGCGGGTGGTTCCACTGCACCCACGCCAGGTACCCGCCGGAGGGCGAGGGCGAGGGCGAGGCGTAGAAGTCGTTGCCGGTGACCAGCTCGTTGATCGCCCCCGGGTCGTTGGCCGCCCGCCCGTCCAGGGGGATGCCCACGATGGCGCGCCGCACCCCCGGAGCGGAGGGCGCCTCGCCCTCGGCGGCGGGGGCCGCCACATGACCCTCGCACACGCACCAGATCTCCGACCCGTCGGGGGAGGCCACCAGGTCGGCGTAGCGCAGCCCCGCGGAGATCGCCGGCTCGGGCGTGAGCGGCCGGGGGCGCAGGTCGCGGGGCGCCAGCAGGTACAGCCTCTGGTCGTCGTAGTTGGTGAACACCAGACCGCGCGGGGTCGGCAGGTAGGACTTGCCGCCGTACTCGTGGACCCGGGTGCGGGCGTTCCAGGGGGCGGGCAGGATCTCACGCCCGTTCAGCATGACCGTCGTCCGGCCGCCCTCCTCCGGCCGGGTCTCCTGCCACCAGACGTCGTCGCCTTCGACGGTGGGGAAACTCAGGCGCACGCGGTTGCGGGCGACGTCGGCTGCGGAGATCGGGGAGGGCCAGGAACCGTAGGGGGCAACGCGAGCGGTCATACCCGAATCGTCCCGCATGCCGAAGGTGATTGGAGCCAAGACCGGACACTTGAGCTCGGAAAGTAACAAGGTCATGAGCCAAGCGGAGGGACGCCCGTTACCGGGTCGGCCTTCGCCGGAGCCGCCGCCGATCTGCGGGCGCGGTGGGTGCGCCGCTCCAGCCAGGTGGCCAGCGCGCTCACCGACATGTTGATCGCCACATAGATGACGGCGATCACGATCATGGCCTGGATGTACTTCACCGGAGGGTTCACCGCGAACACGTAGACGCCCCGGTACAGCAGGTCCTCGTAGGAGACGATGAAGCCCAGCGCGGTGTCCTTCAGCAGCACCACGAGCTGCGCCACGATCGCCGGCATCATCGCCGTGACGGCCTGCGGCAGCAGCACGTGGACCATGACGCCGCCCTTGCGCAGGCCGAGGGCGAAGGCCGCCTCGCCCTGGCCGCGGGGCAGCGCCTGGATCCCGGCGCGGACGATCTCGGCGAGCACCGAGCCGTTGTAGAGCATCAGCCCGACGACGACGGCGGTGAAGGCGTCGACCCTGATGCCGAGCCCGAGGCCGCTGACGCCGAACTTCAGGAACACGATGAGGATGAGCAGCGGGACGGCGCGGAAGAACTCGACGACGACACCGGCGGGGATGCGCACCCACGCGTGGTCCGACAGGCGCGCGATGCCGAAGACGGCGCCGAACACCAGCGCGAGGACGGCGGCGGTGAACGCCGCCTTCAACGTGTTGACCAGGCCGGGGAGGATGAGTTCGGACCACACGTCCCAGTGGAGGAACGGCTCCCACAGCTCCGAGGCCCACTGGCCGCGCTCGCTGAACCGCCGCCACAGCAGGTAGGCGCCGCACGCCAGCAGCAGCGCCAGCACGAGGGTGAGGATCCGGTTGCGCCGGACGGCCCTGGGGCCCGGCGTGTCGTAGAGGACGCTGCTCGCCCGGTTCACCTGCTCACCGCCATGCGCTTGGCCAGCCAGCCGAAGAACAGGCCGGTCGGCAGGGTCACCAGGAGGAACATCACCGCGAACCCGGCGAAGATCGGGATCGCGGCGTCGCCGTGCTCGTTGA
>JAFACJ010000572.1 GCA_023425615.1 Actinomycetes bacterium | reverse complement strand
GCGGTCGCCGCGTCCTGCAGCGACTCCGGCAGCCGCGTCACCTTGCCGACCGGCCGCAGCAGCGCCTCGGCCAGCGCCAGGTGATCCTCCCCCGCGTGCTCCCCCGCCGAGATGACGCTCATCGCCTCGTCGACCAGCACCGGCGTGTTCGGCATCGCCCGCACCACCGGCACGTCGGCGGGCAGCCGCGCCGAGACGAAGGAGGTGGTGATGCCCGCCGCCAGCGAGACGACCAGCGTCCCCGCCGACACCTGCGGCCCCACCTCGGTCAGCAGCGCCCCCATGTCCTGCGGCTTGACGGCGAGGACCAGCACCGACGCCTTCATCGCCGCCTCGGCGTTCGGCACCACCTCCACGCCGTAGCGCTCGCGCAGCTCCGCGGCGCGCTCCTCGCGCCTGGCCGTCACCAGCAGCTCCGACGGGCGGCGGCCGGCCCGAAGGAGGCCCGACAGCAGCGCCTCGCCCATCTTGCCGGTACCGAGAATCGCGATCATCACACACCTGACCTGGTAGTCCTACGACTTCGCCAGCCTAATGCGCCGCGGGGACTCAGGAGCGCGTGAGGAGGGAGCGCAGGAAGAAGGCGAGGTTGGCGGGGCGTTCGGCGAGACGGCGCATGAGGTAGCCGTACCAGTCCTGGCCGTAGGGGACGTAGACGCGCACCCGGGCGCCCGTCCGGGCCAGACGTGCCTGCTCGTCGGGGCGGATGCCGTAGAGCATCTGGTACTCGAAGGTGTCGAGGCCGCGGCCGTTGATGAGCCGCAGCGCGTCGGCGATCTCGATGAGACGCGGGTCGTGGGTGGCGACCATCGGGTAGCCCGAACCCGCCATGAGCACCCGCAGGCATCTGACGTAGGACTTGTCCACCTCGGCGGGGCTCGTGTGGCCCACCGAGGGCGGCGGGTCGTAGGCGCCCTTGCACAGGCGCACGCGCGAACCCTCGTACGCCAGTTCGGCGCAGTACTCCTCGGCCCTGCGGAGCTGCGCCTGGATCACCGCGCCCGTCTCCGGGTACTCCTCGCGCAGCCGGGACAGGGCGCCGAGGGTGGAGGCGACGGTGGTGTGGTCCTCCATGTCCAGGGTGACCGTGGTGCCGGCCCGCGCCGCCGCGGCGCACACCCGGCGGGCGTTCGCCAGCGCCAGGTCCCCGTCCAGCGCCTGGCCGAGCGCCGTCAGCTTGACCGAGACCTCCGCCCCCTCGGGGAGTTCCGGCAGCAGCTTCTCATACGCCCGTACCGTCGCCTCGGCGCCCGCCTGGTCGCGGACGTCCTCGCCGAGCCGGTCCAGGCTGACCAGCAGGCCGTCGGCGAGCAGCCGCGCGGCGACGGCCAGCGCCTGCTCGGGGCCTTCTCCCGCGACGAACCGCCGCACCACCCCGCGGGTCACCGGCGCGGTCACGACGGCCGTGCGCAGCGCGGGGCTGCGGGAGGCTGCCAGCAGGGTTCGGCGGATCACCCTTTCACCTTAAGCTCCTCACGGGGTGCGCCGGGGCAGTGTCGCCGCGCCGAGGATCAGCGACAGCACCGTGAACCCGACGATGACCGCGACGTCGACGGCGAGGTCGGAGCCGAACCCGCCGGAGGCGGTCAGCTTCTGCATGGCGTCCACCGCGTACGACAGGGGCATCACGTCCGACGCCGCCGACAGCACCGCCTGCATGGAGTCGCGGGGGGCGAACAGGCCGCACAGCAGGAACTGGGGCAGGATCAAGGCGGGCATGAGCTGCACCACCTGGAACTCCGTGCGGGCGAACGCGCTGGCCAGCAGGCCGAGCGCCACGCCCAGCAGGGCGACCAGCACCGCGACCAGGATCAGCCCCCACAGCGGCCCGGTGACGTCGAGCCCGAGGAGCAGCAGCGAGACGGCGAGGATCACCGCCACCTGGACCAGCGCGGCCACCGCGAACGCCAGCGCGTAGCCCAGCAGCAGGTCGAGCTTGCCCAGCGGGGTCGTCATCAGCCGTTCCAGGGTGCCGCCTGCCCGCTCGCGCAGGGTGGCCACGCTGGTCACCACGAACATCACCACGAGCGGGAAGACGCCCAGCAGCATCGGCCCGATCCGGTCGAACATCCGCTGGTCGTCGAAGACGTACCGCAGCAGCACCATGAGCAGGGTCGGCATGACGACGAGCAGCGCCACCGTCCGGCGGTCGTGCCGGAGCTGCTGGAGGATCCTTCCGGCGGTCGCCAGGGTCACCCTGCCGTTCACGCCGCGCTCCCCAGGGTGATCAGGCGCAGGAACGCCTCTTCCAGGTCCTGCGCGCCGGTCCGCTCCCGCAGCCCGGCCGGGGTCTCCTCGGCCAGGATCCGGCCCTGGCGCATGAGCAGCAGGCTCTGGCAGCGCGCCGCCTCGTCCATCACGTGGCTGGACACCAGCAGCGTCGTGCCGTCCGCGGCCAGCCGCTGGAACAGCCCCCACAGCTCCTTGCGCAGCACCGGGTCGAGGCCCACCGTCGGCTCGTCGAGGACGACGAGTTCGGGGGAGCCGAGCAGCGCCGCCGCCAGGTTCGTCCGGCCGAGCTGCCCGCCGGAGAGCGTTCCGGCGAGCCGGTCGGCGTACTCGGTCAGGTCGACCTGCTCCAGGACGCGGGCGACGTCCGTCTTCGGGGCGCCGATCACCCGGGCGAAGTAGGCGAGGTTCTCCCGGACGGTCAGGTCCAGGTAGACGGCCGGGCGCTGGGTGGCGTACCCGACGCGGTCGCGCACCCGCCGTGAGCCCGCCGGATGCCCCAGCACCTCGACCGTCCCGCTCTCGATGACCTGCACCCCGACGATCGCGCGCATGAGCGTCGTCTTCCCGCAGCCGCTGGGTCCCAGCAGCCCGACGACACGTCCCCGCGGCACCTCGAAGGTCAGCCCGTGGAGTACCTCGTGCCCGCCCCTGCGGACCTTGAGGTCCGCGACCCTGACGGAGAAATTCACCATGTGATGAATTTAAGACGGTGCAAAGGAGACGGTCAAGCGCCTACCACTGAGTAATGCTCTGGAAACGAGACGGGGGACCGGGAGGTCAGCCCAGATAGCGCTGGAGGTTGGGGGCCAGCAGCTCGACCAGCTCCTCGTCGGTGGCCAGCACCAGGGGCTCGGCCTCCAGGACGTACCGCCCCATCACCAGGCCGATGAACTGCGCCGCCGCCAGCATGACCCGCACCCGCTCGACGCCCAGGCCCTCGGCGACCCTGCCCAGCAGGGCGGAGATCAGGAACTCCCGCACCATCGCCGCGCCCTGCTCGCTGGTCACCGCCGACCTGATGAGCGCCAGCAGCCGCGACCGCGTCTCCTCCTCGCCCAGGAGCCCCAGGAGGACACGGGCCATCCGCTCGCCGATCTCCGCACGCGGCCCCTCCAGCAGCAGCGGCACCAGCCGCGCCGGGTCCACGGGGAACTCCATCGCCTCGACGAAGAGCGCCTCCTTGCCCGCGAAGAAGTGGTGGACCAGCGCCGGATCCACCCCCGCCGCGCGTGCCACCGCCCGCAGCGACGTGCCGTCGAAGCCCTTCTCGGCGAAGAGCCCGCGGGCCGCCTTCAAGATCAGAGGCCGGGTCTCCGACTGGCCCCTGCGCCGTCCGGGACGCGCGGACACCGCCTTCTCCGGCGTCCCCGCGGGCTGCTGCGCGGGCATCTAGCTGGTGCGCTGCCGGGAGATCTCGCCGGAGGCCGTGACCTCCCAGGTGCGGTTGGCCGCCAGGTGCAGCCGGGCGAAGGCCAGCGCCTCGGCCAGATCCTCGATGCGCTCGGTCCGCGAGGTCGCCTTGCGGGTGTTGACCTCCAGGACGACATGGCCGCCGAAGCCCTGCGCCGCCAGCCGCTCCAGCATCTCCCCGCACGGCTGGGAGCCGCGGCCCGGCACCAGGTGCTCGTCCTTGTTGGGGATGCCCACGCCGTCCGCCAGATGCAGGTGCCGCAGCCGGTCGCCGTAGCGGTCGGCCATCTCCAGCGGGTCGCTGCCGGACACCGCGGTGTGGGAGATGTCCAGGGTCAGATAGGGGTAGTCGTAGCCGGTCGGGTCCCAGTGCGGGGAGTACATGCCGAGTTCGGTGCCGCGCGCCTTGGCGGGGAACATGTTCTCCACCGCGAAGACCACGTCGGTCTCGTCCTGCATCCGCGCCAGGCCCGTCTCGAAGTCGCGGGCGTACTCGCGCTGCCAGCGGAACGGCGGGTGCACCACCACCACCTCGGCGCCCAGCCGCTCGGCGATCTCCTTGGAGCGCAGCAGCTTGCCCCACGGGTCGCGGCCCCAGACCATCTGGGTGAACAGCAGGCACGGCGCGTGGATCGACTTGATCGGGATCTGGTGGTACTCCGAGAGCCGGCGCAGCACGTTGAGGTCCTGCGAGGCGGCGTCCAGGGTGACCATGACCTCCACCCCGTCATAGCCCAGCCATGACGCCATCTCGAAGGCACTCGGCACCTTCTCGGGGTACACCGAGGCGGTCGACAGCGTGATCGGGGCGTCGGGCACCCTGATCGACTTGGCTACGTCATTGCGGGACAAGGCTCCTCGCTCTCTGGCCATCCTGTCGAAAGCCTATGCGTTCGCGAGCCCGAACGGACCACCACTTGGCGGGAAAAGGACGAACCATCAGCACTGTTGGTTACTCTCTGTCCGTGGTAGAGATCGCCCCCGGTGCCGTCCCCAGCCCCAACATCTGGCACACCCCCAAGATCTACGAGCTGGAGAACCGGGCGGTCGACCCGGACGGGGTGCTGGCCGCCGCGATGCGGGAGATCCGCGGCTGGTCCGGCGCCACGGTCCTGGACGTCGGCTGCGGCACCGGTTTCCACCTGCCCTTCTTCGCCGGTGAGGCGGCGCGGGTGATCGGGGTCGAGCCGCACTCGGGCCTGGCCGACGCCGCCCGCCGCCGCACGGCCGCCCTCGGCAATGTGACGGTGCGCACGGCCGCCGCCCAGGCGCTGCCGCTGCCCGACGCCAGCGTCGACGTCGTGCACGCGCGGTGGGCGTACTTCTTCGGCCCCGGCTGCGAGCCGGGGCTGCGCGAGGTGGCGCGGGTCACGCGGCGCGGCGGCACCGCCTTCATCATCGACAACGACGCCACCCGCTCCACCTTCGGACGCTGGTTCCGGCAGTGGCTGCCCGAGTACGACCCGGGCGCGGTCGAGCGGTTCTGGGCGGGCCGCGGCTTCTCCCGCCGCGCCCTGACCATCCGCTGGTCCTTCCCCGACCGCCACTCCCTGGAGGCGGTGCTCGGCATCGAGTTCCCGCCCGAACTCGCGGCGCGCTTCCTCGCCGAGGTCCAGGGGACGGAAGTGGACTACGCCGTCAATCTGTGGCACCGGTCCTACTGACCGGCCCTTCCCTAGCTAGACGGTTTGTATAACAATGCCGGGAAACAGGAGGTCCCCCATGAGTCGTCGTTCCCTGATGC
>JAFACJ010000521.1 GCA_023425615.1 Actinomycetes bacterium | reverse complement strand
GAGCGGGGCAGGAACGCCGACGCCACGGTCGCCAGCGCGGCGGCCACGGAGGTGTGCCCCGCCAGGAAGCCGACGCCCGTGCTGTAGGCGTCGCCCCGCAGCTGGACGTCGTCGAGGAGGGCGCCGGGACGTGCCCGTCCGGCCACCTCCTTGACCGCCTTGGCCAGGAGCCACGCGGCGAGGCCCGCGGTCGCCAGGGCCGCCGCCATCCGCCCGCGCCGGGCCAGGAGTGCGGCGCCCGCGCTGATCGCGACGGCGCCGACCCAGCCCGCCTGCATGAGGACCCACACCGGCGTGTAGAGGATGCCGGGCAGCTCGTTGACCAGCCGGAACAGCCCGGTCTCCAGGCCGCCTAGGCCCTGGCCCGCCAGAAGCGCGCAGCCCGTCAGCAAGACGGCCGCCGCGCACGCCCGCAGCCCGTCGCCCGGGTGCCGGAAGATGAGCACGTGCTCCCGTTCGGGCCGGCTCACCGCCCAGCGCCACCACACCCAGGTCAGCCCGCCCAGCGGCAGGTACAGCAGGAACGTGAAGAACCGGAACAGCAGGACCCCCGCGGCGACCTTCGGCATGTCGCCGCCGGTCAGCCCGAGGCCGCCGATGAGGGCGATCTCGATGACGCCCGCGCTGCCCGGCGTGAGCGGGATCGCCGTCACCTGGCGGGCCACCGCGTAGACGGCGAACGTCTCGATGACCCCGGCCTCCGTCACGCCCACCGACTGCAGCGCCAGGTAGAGGACGCCGAAGGTGGCCAGGTGGTAGCCCAGGGTCGTCGCCGTCAGCGACGCCCAGCGCGCGCGGACCACGTCCCGCACCTCGGTGCGGAACATCTCCAGGGTCTCGGGCTTCACCTGCGGCTTGCCCGGCAGGCGCCTGCCCGCGGCCGAGAGCACGCGCGCCAGGCCCTCCGCGGGGAAGTTCCCCCAGAACAGCCGCGCGGTGACGCCGAGGACGGCGACGGCCAGGACCAGCCCGAGCAGTCCCGCGCCCCGCACCTGGGCGGGCACCTCGGAGACCGCGGCGGCCACGCCGAGGGCGGTCAGCGGCAGGACGAGCCGGGCCACGAGGTTCCACACGCCGGTCGCCAGCGCCTGGGTGACGATCCCGCTCACCGGGAACCCCACCTTGCGCTGCATCGTGATGTTCAGCGCCGCACCGGCCGCGCCCCCGACGGGCAGCCCGTACGACACCGCGGTCGTCACGACGTTCACCGCGAACGCGTCGCGGAACCTCAGGCCCGGCAGTCCCGCCATCAGCGCACCGGCCGAGGCGGCGATCGACGCCAGGGTCAGTGCGACGAGCCCGGCCAGCTCCGCCCCGTCCACCTTGGTGGACAGGATCTCGCCGACCTCCCGCAGGTCCACCATGCGGGGCAGCACCGCGGCGAACAGGGCGACGGCGATCACCACGCCCAGGACCGCGCTGACCGTACGGCGCGAGGGCCGTCTCAGGGTGAGACCGCCACGGGGGGGCGCGGTCGTCTGGGTGGGCATCGTCGCTCTTCTCTTACGGGGGGTCACTGCTCGTTCTGCTATCCCGGCTTTTCCATAGGAAAGCCGAATAAACAGGCAGCCGCACGTGCCATAAGTCCCATTTTTAACCTGGCAAGTGTTCGTTGACAAACTGGATCAGGCAATCGATGCTTGCCTCATGCCTCTTCCAGACCTTGACGAACTCATCGCGGAGGTCGACCGGACCTGCGCCACCGCCCACCGCCACGACACCGCCCAGCCCGACTGGCTCGCGCTCCTGCGCACCGGAGCCGACCTCGCCGAGCACCTCCGCCGGCTGGCGGACGACCTGGTGGAGGACTACGTCGAGCACTGCCGGCTGCACGGCGTCTCCTGGTCCGACATCGGCGCCGTCCTCGGCGTCAGCCGCCAGGCGGCCCAGCAGCGCTTCCTCGCCCCCCACGTGAAGTACGAGCAGTCGGAGTTCTCCGAAGAGCTCCGCACGGCCATGTCCCACATGAAGAAGGCGGCGGTCCACCACCGCAACAACTACATCGGCACCGAGCACGTCCTGTGGGGCCTGCTCGCCGAGGACAACACCGCGACCCGGCTCCTGCGCTCCCAGGGCCGCTCCCCCGAGTCCCTGCGCGCCGCCCTGGAGCCGCGCCTGACCCTCGGCGCCTCCCAGGCCGCCGAACGCATCGCCTGGACCCCCTACACCCGCCGCGCCCTGTCCACCGCCCGCGACCTCGCCCACGCCGAGGGCGCATCCGAGATCACCTGCGCCCACCTCCTGACCGGCCTCACCACCGTGGGCCGCGGCGTCGCCGCCGACCTCCTCGGCACCCCGGACCCCGCCGTCAGGGGGTGAGCCTCCAGACGCCGCTCCGCTCCTCCCCGCCTTCCAGCGTGGTGCCCGTGGCGTAGACGGTGCCGTCGGGGGCGACGGCCATGCCCTTGATGGAGACCTGCTTCTCCGGCAGCGGGTACCTGAGCAGACGGCCCTCCTCGGTGCGGTGCAGGAGGGCGATGTGCTGCCCATCGCTGTCGCTGACGACGAACCACAGGCCGCCGGAGCCGTCCGGGATCAGGAGACCGGCGGCCCGGCGGACGTCCCCGCCCAGGCGGACCCACCTCGCGCCGTCCCAGCGCAGCAGACGGGTCAGGTAGACGAGCTCGTGCGCCGAGTCGTACCGTTCGAGGCCGACCGCCAGGACGACATCGCCTTCGGGACCTGCCGCGATCTGCCGGAGACCGCTGTTGGAGGTCAAGCACGGGAAGGTGTTCCTCCCCGGCCACTCCCCCTCCTCGCACATCCTGATGCCGGGCGTCGAGACTCCGCGCTCCGGAGCGGTCCTCTTCCAGCTGGAACCGTCGTAGTGGAAGACCGTCTCGGCGTCCTCTCCCTCTCCCGCGCTCCCGATGGCCCAGATGTCATGGCCGGACACCACGGCGGGAGGGACGAACATGGCGACCCCGGTCTTCTGGACGGTCCAAGCTCGGTCCTCGTAGCGCAGCATCTCGACGCTGTTCACCTCGGGCCGCAGCTGGGCGAAGGCCAGGGCACCACCGTCGCTCAGCGTCGTCAGACCGAACGGGAAGAACGAGGAACCGTCCTCCAGCCGCTTGGAGACCGACCACGATCCGCCGTTCCAGCGCAGGATCCCCTGCATGCTGTCCGACGCGTCGTAGAGGCCGGTGACCGAGATCCACAGATCGGAGCCGGAGGCGCCGACCGCCTCGCCGACCACGCCCGTCTGCCCCGCCGGGAAGGGCACCCTCCGCCAGGACCCGCCGTCCCAGTGGTAGCCGCGCGGCCGCGGCTGCTCCCAGATCTCCGCCTCGTCGTCGTTGAACTCATACCTGGTGAAGACCCAGACGTCCTCCCCTGAGAACGCCTTGATCACGGTCGGCTCGTCATCCGCGCCGGGAAGGGTGAAGAGCGTCTCCCACCTCCCCTCGGCCTTCTCCGCCGACGCCGCGTCCTCGTCGGCCGTCGGGGTCGTCTCGGCCACGGGCCGCCCGACGACGGCGGAGACCCCCGGCAGGGCCGCCAGCACCAGCAACGCGAAAGCCGCACCGGCGAGAGCCCTGCTCCTCGTGCTCCTCATGCTCCGCGCCCTTCGTCCGAAGTGTCGGAGGATCTTACTTTCCAGAGCCGATGCGTCGTTCCCGGTCCGTGGAGGGTAGGTCTCCCCTCAGCGGGAGCGAAGCCGGGGGGCAGAGATGAGCAGTGTGCCGATCGCCGATCACGCGCTGCTCTCGGACTGCCGCACCGCGGCGCTGGTCACCAGGGACGGGTCGGTGGACTGGCTGTGCCTGCCCCGGTTCGACGCGCCTTCGCAGTTCGCGCGGCTGCTGGACGACGAGGCGGGGCACTGGTCGCTGCGGCCCGCGGGGGAGGCGCGGATCACACGGCGGTACCTCGACGACACCATGGTGCTGGAGACCACGTTCCGGCTCCCCGGCGCCACGGTCGTGCTCACCGACGCCCTCGCCACCGGGGCCGAGGACCGGGGGCACGGGATCGGGACGCACTCTCCGCATCTGCTGGTGAGGAGGGTGGAGTGCGCCGGCGACGACGCCGAACTGGAGATGGTGTTCCGGCCGCGGCCGGAGTACGGGCTGATCTGCCCGCTGCTGGAGGCGGTCGACGGCGGGGTCACCGCGTTCGGCGGCGCGGACCGGATGGTGCTGACCTGCCCGGTGCCGGTGCGGATCGAGGGCGGCGCCGCCCTGGCGCGGGTGCGGCTCACCGCGGGGCGCCCGCTGGTGTTCGCGCTGCACCACGCGAGCCTCGGACGGCCGCCGGCGCGGGTCTGGACGCAGGAGGAGCTCCTGCACCGGCTGGAGTGCACGGTGACGTCGTGGCGGTCCTGGTCGGCGCTGCACCAGCGGTACGAGGGGCCGTGGCGCGACGCCGTCCGGCACAGCGGGCGGGTCCTCCAGGCGCTCACCTTCCAGCCGAGCGGCGCCATCGTCGCCGCCCCCACCACCTCGCTGCCCGAGGGGGCGGGCGGCGAGCGCAACTGGGACTACCGCTTCACCTGGGTGCGCGACGCCAGCCTCACCATGGACGCCCTGTGGGTGGCGGCCTGCCCCGACGAGGCCGCCGACTTCTTCTCCTTCCTCGCCACCGCGTCAGCCGGCCCGCCCGATGAGGAGCTCTCGCTCCAGATCATGTTCGGTGTCGGCGGCGAGCACGACCTCACCGAGCGCGTCCTGCCCCATCTCGCCGGATGGCGGGCCAGCCGCCCGGTCAGGGTCGGCAACGACGCCTGGGGGCAGCGGCAGATCGACGTGTACGGCGAGCTGCTCACCGCCGCCCGCCGCCTCGGCGACTATCTGACCGGCATCGACGCCGCCACCCGCGCCTTCCTCATCGCCTGCGCCGAGGCGGCGGCACGGCACTGGCGCGAACCCGACCAGGGGATCTGGGAGGTGCGGGGCAGGCCGCGGCACTTCCTGCACTCCAAGATCATGTGCTGGGCGGCGCTCGACCACGCCATCGCCCTCGCCGGCCTCCTCGAGGCCACCGACCGGGTGGCGCGCTGGTCGCGCGAACGCGACGGGATCCGCCGCGCCGTCCTCGACCTCGGCTGGAACCCCGAGGCCGGCGCGTTCACCCGCGACCTCGAGTCAGCCGAACTCGACGCCGCCGCCCTCACCCTGGCGATCTCCGGCTTCCTGCCCGCCGACGACCCCCGCATGCTCGCCACCATCGACGCGATCGAACGCGACCTCACCGACGAGCGCGGCCTCATCCTGCGCTACCGTGCCGCCGACGGGCTGCGCGGCGCGGAGGGCTCCTTCCTGCTGTGCACCTTCTGGCTCGCCCAGACCCTGGCCATGGCGGGCCGCACCGACCGCGCCCGCGCCGTGTTCGAACGCGCCGCCGCCCACCTCAACGACGTCGGCCTCCTCCCCGAGGAGATCGACCCGGCCACCGGCGGTCATCTCGGCAACTTCCCTCAGGCCTTCAGCCATATCGGCCTCATCAACGCCGCCTGGGCCATCTCCCAGGCCGAGGAGTCGGCGCGTCCGTAACCTTGATTACCGTCGGTATTTAACTCGATTTCCCGGCATTCCCCGATCAGCGCGGACAGCGCCCTGTAATCATTTCGACCTGGACAGCATCAGGCCGGTGGGGCAAGATTATTTCGCGCCCGTGACGTTGATCGAAGAACAGCGCTGATATAGCGGGGGACTGCCTTGGCCTGGTTGAAGGACGAGTTTCGGCAGTGGCGCCAGCCTCGGGAATTCAGGATCAGTGAGGCGCCCTGGCCGCGAGAGGCGCTCGCGGTGCTGGAGCGGTACGGGCGGACGCCGCACGACCGCGCGGAGGCGGTGCCGAAAGAGCCGCGGGACGAGGCGCCCGCCATGGAGGCGACGCCCGACGACCCCGCCGTACTGGGGGACGGAGCGGTCGCCGAGCTCGCGACGAGCCTGTGGCGGCTGCGGACGCGCGCGGAGCGGTCGCCCGACACACCGCGGGTGATGGTGCGGCATCTGGAGGCCGCCTGGGATGTGCTGGCCGAGGCCGGAATCGAGATCAAGGACCATGTGAACGAGCCTTTCGATCCCGGTGTCGCATTCAAGGTGCTGGCTTTCCAGCCGACTCCCGGAATCGTCCGTGAACAGGTGGTCGAGACGATGCGGCCCGGAATCTACCTGGGTAGCCGCACTTTGCAGATGGCAGAGGTGATCGTGGGGACTCCCGAACGGGAAATAGCGCCCGAAGACGAGACACGCGAGGTGGACGGATGACGAGGGCCACCATCGATTTCGGTATCGACCTCGGCACCACCAACAGCGCGATCGCCATGATCGACGGCGTCGAGGCCGAGATCGTCAGGAACAACGAGGGATTCGAGACCACGCCCTCGGCGGTGCTGGTCGACCGCCGCGACCGCATCTACGTCGGCCGCACCGCCAAGGAGGCGGGCGACAGCAACTCCGAGAACACCGCGACGGAGTTCAAGCTGCTCATGGGCCGGGCGGGCCAGGCCAAGGGCTTCCCCGCCTCCGGCAGGTCGATGGAGCCCGAGGAACTGTCGGCCGAGATCCTGAAGTCGCTGCGCAGCGACGTCAAGCAGCGCACCGGCGAGGACATCACGGCCGCCGTCATCACCGTGCCCGCGGCGTTCGAGCTGAGCGCGTGCGACGCCACGCGGCGCGCGGCGGAACTGGCGGGCCTCACCCAGGCGCCCCTGCTCCAGGAGCCCACCGCCGCGGCGCTGGCCTACGGCTTCCAGGACCACGACGAGGACGCCTTCTGGCTGGTGTACGACCTGGGCGGCGGCACGTTCGACGCCGCCGTGATCAGCCTGCGGGACGGGGAGTTCACCGTCGTCAACCACCGCGGCGACAACCACCTCGGCGGCAAGCTCCTGGACTGGGCGATCGTCGATGAGCTGCTCATCCCCGCGGTGGCCCGCCATCCCGGCTTCTCCGGCATCAGCCGCGGCGACCCGCGCTGGCTCCGGCAGATCAGCAAGCTGA
>JAFACJ010000499.1 GCA_023425615.1 Actinomycetes bacterium | reverse complement strand
CGGGAGGAGCGCGCGGACGCTCGGCGCGGCGTCGCGCAGCGCGGCGAGGTCGGCGGTGTAGTCGCGGCCGCGGTGCTCGGCCTGGCCGAACAGCAGCACCGGCTCGCTGTCGGCGACGACGTGCAGGAGTTCCTCGCGGGTGTGGGCGGGGTTCAGGCCGACCCAGGCGGCGCCGATCCGCGACAGCGCGAGGAACAGGGTGAGGAACTCCGGGCGCGGGGTGCACAGCGCCGCCACCCGGTCTCCCGGCCGCACACCGCGCGCGGCAAGCGCCGAGGCGCAGGCGTTCACCTCCTCCTCGGCCTGCCGGTAGGTGCGGCGGCGGCCGTCGAGGTCGTCGAAGGGCGCGTCGGGCCGCAGGGCGCTCCAGTGCGCGAGGTAGTCGGCGACGCGGACGGCCGGGGGGACGATCCCCTCGCCGGGCAGGTCACTCATCGCCGGCCTCCCCCGCCACGGCGGGGTCGACGAACAGCGTGAGCCAGTCGGCGACCATCGCGGGCGTCTCCACGCCCTCGACCTCCATGGTGTTGCGGGTGAGCACCCGGTACCGTCCGGGCGAGCGCTCCTCGACGTCCAGGAGCTCGGCGCGCACCCGCACCTTCTGGCCGGCCAGGACCGGGTGCAGGAACCGCACCTTCTCCAGGCCGTAGTTGAGGCCGTACGCCGAGCGGGGTTCCAGGTCCAGGTGGCGCTTGTGGACGGCGACCAGCAGGGACAGCAGCAGGAATCCCGACAGCAGGGTCTCCCCGTAGGGGTCGCCGTTGGAGGGCGGGCGGCCGAGGAAGTCCTCGCGCAGGAACGTCGCGGCACCGAACGCCCGCTCGTCCTCCAGGTCCAGCGGTATCCAGTCGGAGCGGAACAGTTCCGTGCCGACACGGGCGGGAAGGTCAGCCAACGGGTAGCTCATCGGTTCCCCTCGTCATCGAGCCGATCCGAACATAGCGCGCTTCGTCGGACTTGCGGAGCCACAGCGCGTAGCAGCCGACGGCGACGGCGGCGGCCAGCACCGCGTAGGGCAGCGCGTTGATCGCCGCGGAGTCGGTGTGCGCCAGTGTCTTGAAGTTCACCAGGATGAGCGCCGCCGCGAACAGCAGCCCGAGGCAGCCGAGCACCGGGACGACCAGCGTGCCCAGCACCCCGCCGGAGCCCGACCTGCGGAAGTAGGCGACGCAGGCGATCGAGGTGAGCGCCTGGAGCAGCACGATGCCCAGGGTCGACAGGCCGCTCATCACGGTGACGAGCGTCTTGTACGGATCGAGCCCGAAGGCGGCGAACAGCGCGATGACCACGAGGGTGAACCCCGTCTGGGCGAGGCTGGAGGCGTACGGCGAGCCGTGCCGGGGATGGACGGCGCCCAGCCGCGCCGGTGCGAGCCCGTCGCGGGCCAGCGCGAAGACATAACGCCCCGCCGCCTGGTGGCCCGCCAGCAGCGAGGCGAAGATGCTGGTGATGACGAGCAGCCCGAACAGCGCGCCGGCCGTCTCGCCGAGCTGCTGCTCGCTGAGGTCGAAGAACAGGTCGCCCTCCTTGGCGTGGGCGACGGCCCTGGCGTCGTCGGCGCCGACCGCCCCGACCATCAGCCAGCTCGTGAGGGTGTAGAACAGGCCGATCACGGTGACCGCCGCGTAGGTGGCGCGGGGCACCGTCCGCACCGGGTCCTTGGTCTCCTCGGAGAACAGCGCGGCGGCCTCGTACCCGACGAACGAGCCGAACGCGAACATGAACGCCACGCCGGGCGCGCCCGACAGGACGGTGCCGGGCGCGAAGGACGTCACCTCGAACGCGCCGAGGCCCTCGTGCGCCAGCACCGCGATGTCGAAGGCGAGCAGCGCGCCGGTCTCGCAGACCATGAGCACGCCGAGGACCTTGGCCGACAGGTCGACGTTGCGGTAGCCGAGCGCGCCCATCACCACGACCGCGCCCAGGCTCCACGCCCACCACGGTCCCGGCGCCCCGCCCTCCTCGGTGAGGAAGTAGCCGATGCCGCCGCCCAGCGCCGCGACCAGCCCGTTGTACCCGGTCAGCGCGAGCACCGAGCCGCCCGCCGCCACCGGACGGCCGAGGCCGCGCGCCAGGTACCCGTAGAACCCGCCGCCCCCGGTGATGGAGCGGGCCATCGCGGCGTACCCCACCGAGAAGCACAGCAGGGTGAGCATCGCCACGAGATAGGCGCCCGGCACGCCCGCCCCGTTGCCCGACCCCATCGACAGCGGGACGGTGCCCGCCATCGCCACCAGCGGCGCCGCCGCCGCGACCACCATGAACACGACCTTGGGCGCGCCCAGGGTCCGTCCCAGCCGGCCCGGCGCGTCCACCTCCCCGGTGCTCCCGGTCATCCCCACACCTCACCCGAAGATCAACTAATCCTGAGAATTCCATACCTGTGGCGAAGGAACCGCAAGAAGATCCATTTCTCCGGAACGGCCAGATATGGCCGCGCTTCACCGGAGTGTCATGAGGGGCTTGACCGGAGGGTGAGCTTTGTTACTTTCATGTAGAGAATTCATATCATTGAAAGGAGAAGCGGAAAGAGCACCGCACCGGAGTCCGCCCGATGGCGACGCCGCCGAGATCATGGATCCGCCGCCGTCCCCCGATCAAGGCGGAACCGGTCAGTTCCGCCACGGCCATGCGGCCGTGCGGACGCACACGGCCGTATCAGGCCACCCCACCCCACCCCAGGGCGTTCTCGCGCGCCCGCTCTCGAAAGAGGAGCACATGTCCCGTACCACCAAACTCGCCGCGGTCGCCGCGGCCTCCGCGGCGACCGTCGCCCAGACGGCCTCCGCGGCCACCCCCCGTCCCCCGTGGACGGGTGGATCCATCTCGGCCAACCTCACCTCGCCGTTGACGGTCTCCCTGGCCAACGCGCAGTGCACCAGCGGCGGCCTGACCGGCAGCGTCGCCACGGGCGGCGCCCTCAGCTTCGCGACGGCCCCCATCAGCGGCTGCTCCGCCACCGGCGTCACCAACCTCAGCGTCACCGCCGAGAACGTCACCAGCTGGGGCGGCTCCCTCATCGAGAGCAGCACCCCCACCAGCACGCCTCACACCAACATCACCGGCTTCCAGTTGCGCGCCGTGGTGCCGGGGTTGGTCAACTGCCTCTACGGCGCCACCGTCAACGCCACTACCGGCCCCTACGACAGCAGCACGAACACCGTCGTCGTCACCTTCAACAACGCCCCCATCAACAAGCTCTCCGCCAGCGGCATCCTCAGCGGCCTCTGCCCGAACACCGTCAACTTCAGCGGCGGGTACACCTTCACCGGCCCCGGCCTGTGATCCCGGAGTTCAGTCGATTTGACGGCGGCTGAACTCCCATCACGCACCGACCGGTGAACGCACCGCACAGGCGCCCCGCCAGGACGTACGGACTGGCGGGGCGTCGCACGTCCGGCGAAGGCCGCCGCCTGGAGACCCCGGGTCAGGCGGGCTCGGGCGGAACCGGCCCGTCCTCCTCGGCGAGCCGGGCGAAGAGAACGAAGCGTGCGACGAGCTGGGGGTCCTCATCGCGCAGGCGCTCCGCCATGTCAGCCAGGATTCTTCGCTGCCGGCCCGGAGTCATCATGTCTCACCCGCCTGTGTCCCGGTGGACCGAGATATACCCACAAGGGCGTGGTTTCAGTGGCTCGGCCCGCACCCCGGATCATCACGATCCGATCCCGGAAGCGCAAGGGCCGGGCGCCGTCCGAGGACGGCGTCCGGCCCGGGGACGCGGAGTGTCAGGAGGCGGAGAGCTCCTTCTCGCGTCGCGGCGCGTCACCCTGCGCGGAGGGCTCGTGCAGGTCGACGGTGTCGCGCAGGTTCTTCGGCTTGAGGAAGAGGACGGCGACCAGGCCGACGAGCGCGATGCCGGTGGAGACCAGGAAGATGTGGCCGGTGCCGTCGCCGTAGGCGGAGCGGACGATGACGCGCAGCGGCTCGGGGATCGCGGCGATGTCGAGGCTGCCGCCCTGGGAGTCGCTGACCTGCACCCCCGCCTTGGCGAAGCCCTCACGGATGGAGTCGGACACCCGCGCCGCCAGGATGGCGCCGAGCACCGAGACGCCGATCGTGCCGCCCAGCGAGCGGAAGAACGCGACGGCTCCGCTCGCCGCGCCCATGTCCTTCATCGACACACCGTTCTGGACGGCGAGGACCAGGTTCTGCAGCGACATGCCGACGCCGGCGCCGATCAGCACCATCGCGGCGCCGATGAACACCAGCGACGTCTCGTGGTCGATGGTCGACATGAGCGCGAAGCCCAGCGTCAGCACGATGAGGCCGGTGATGACGTGCGGCCTGACCTTGCCGGTCTGGGAGATGATCCGCCCGGAGACCGTCGCGGCGCCCATCATGCCGACCATCATCGGGATGGTGAGCAGGCCCGCCTCGGTCGGCGAGTAGCCGCGGCCGATCTGGAAGTACTGGCCGAGGAAGACCGATCCGCCGAACATCGCCATGCCGACCGCGGCGCTGCCGATGATGGCGAGCGCGGGGGTGCGCTGCCTGACGATGTGCACGGGGACGACGGGCTGCGCCGCCCTGGTCTCCACCCAGGTCGCCAGCGCCAGCAGCACCGCCGCGGCGCCGACCATGGCGCCGGTCTGCCACGACAGCCAGGCGTAGTTGTCGCCGACGAAGGTGATCCACACCAGCAGGACGCTCACGCCGGCGGCGATGAGG
>JAFACJ010000482.1 GCA_023425615.1 Actinomycetes bacterium | reverse complement strand
GGGCATGGAGCGTCAGTTGAGACCACGGTGGCGAAGGGGGCTGTCGGCTTGAGGTTCGGTGTCGGCGAGGATCCGGTCGTCCCGGTGGCCGGGCCGGACTTCGCGCCGTGGATTGGTATATGCCCTTCGTCGTCAACAAGGCGAGGGCTCCACTGGGCCCTCTGCCGTTCCATGTCGGGTGATGAGTTTTGACACGCAATAAGATCATCGGTCTCGTGGTCGCGGGAGTGCTGGCCGTCGCCGTCGTCATCGGCGGTGTCGTGCTCTTCCGCGGCGGGGGAGACGACAGCACGGCCGACGCGAGGAAGACTCCGTCGATCGAGGACGTGCCTTCGGAGAAGCTCCCCGGAGAGACCGAGACGGCGGACCCCGAGCCGCTCGCCCCGGAGGTCACCATGACGACCCCCTCGCAGAAGTCCGCAGAGGCTTCACCGCAAGCGACACCGACGGTTCCCGAGAACGTGGACGGGTGCGATCACGCCTACGGCGCCACCATATGCGTCCCCTGGTCCTTCCCCGCCGGAGTGACCACGCAGAAGCAGAAGTGCGACTGGCTCAAGCAGCGCGGCTTCACCTATCTGCCTGTCCCCGGCCGCGACCGGCACGGACTGGACCCGGACAAGAACAAGATGGCTTGCGACAACTGAGCGATTGTTGGGGGATCGACCAATGACTTTCCAGCGCTCCAAGGCGGCAGCGGTGCTGTGCGCCTCGTTCATGGGAGCGACTGTTCTGCCGGGCGTGACGTCGTCGGCGATGGCGGCGCCCACCGGAAAGGTGCAGAACCCCGGATTCGAGAAGGCGTCGGGAGGCTTCCCCTCCTGCTGGACCCGTTTCGCCGCCGGCAAGAACGCCGGCACGATCAACGCCGTCAACGACGGGCGCGGCAGCAAGCGCGCCGTGTCGGTGAACGTGACGCAGCACACCAGCGGCGCCCGCGCCGTGGTGCAGACGGCGGCGTGCGCCCTGAAGGTGCAGCCCGGCCGCCAGTACGACATCGAGCTGTCCTACAAGAGCACCTCGGGCAAGGTCGCCGTGATGCTCTTCCGGCAGAAGGCCAACGGCAAGTGGGTGTCCTGGAAGAACATGCCCTACCTGTCGGCCTCGAAGAAGTACCGCCTGGCCGTCACCCGCACCCCCGTGGTGCCGAACGGCACCAAGGCCGTGCGCTTCGCCATGGGCCTCGCCGACACCGGCACGCTGGTGACCGACAACTACAAGTTCAAGGCGGCCAGCGGCGCCGCCCGGTGCGTGGGCCCCGAGTGCACCAAGGGCCACTGGGTCGTGCACGACTTCGGCAACGGGGGCGTGCGCGCCATCCACACCGTGATGCTGCACAACGGCAAGGTCCTGCTCATCGCGGGTTCGGGCAACGGCCTGAACCGCTTCAACCGCGGTGAGTTCAAGACCTGGCTGTACAACCCGAAGAACAACAAGTTCCGGGAGATCCCGACCCCGTACGACATGTTCTGCGCGGGCCACGTGCAGCTCCCCGACGGGCGTGTGCTCGTCATGAGCGGCACCGAGGAGTACGCGCAGTACAACGCCGCGGGCCAGGAGGTCCTGGGCTGGATCGGGTCGAAGAAGTCCTACATCTTCGACCCCAAGACCAACCGCTACGTCAAGGCCAACGACCTCATCGACGGGCACTGGTACCCGTCGGCGACGATCCTGGGCAACGGCGACGTCTACTCCGTCGGCGGTTACGCCGCCGAGCGCACGGCGGCGGGCGGTAACAAGATCTCCACGGTGGCCGAGCGCTTCTCCTGGAAGCAGGGCCGCTGGCTGAAGGCCAACCAGGTCGCCCAGCCCAACATCAACTGGGCGACGTACCCGTCCCTGGTGCTGATGGGCAACGGTCTGCTGTTCTACAACGGCAGCAGCGTCTTCGGCCACCCGATCAACGGCAACGGCACGCTGCGGGGCCCCGGTTTCTTCAACCCGAACACCGGTGCGTGGCGTGCGCTGCCGGGGAACGGCAACCTGCGCAAGCCGGCGTCGCGTGACATGTCGGCGAGCCTGCTGCTGCCTCCGGCCCAGGACCAGCGGGTCATGGTGATCGGTGGTAAGAACTTCAGCGGTGACCCCAATGACCCCGAGGCGGGTCAGAACGCGATCCGCGACACCGACGTGATCGATCTGAAGAAGGGGACGAAGGCCCGCTACCAGGCGGGTCCCAACCTCAACCAGGGTCCGGTCAACGTGGGCGGCATGGAGGAGGGCCAGCAGAAGTTCGTGGCCCAGCAGGGCAACTCGGGCAAGACGTATGTCTCGGCGGTCATCCTGCCCGATGGGACGGTCTTCGAGACCGGCGGCTCCCAGACGGCCCGGTTCGAGCACGTCCACGAGGCGTCGATCCTCAACCCGAAGAACAAGACGGCCGGGCAGATGAAGTGGAAGAAGGTCACGCCCGACCCCGTCTCCCGCACCTACCACAGCACGGCCGTCCTGCTGGACGACGGCCGGGTCCTGGCGGCCGGCAGCAACCCCGGCTTCCTGGGCGCGGACGGCGACAGCTACTACGACACGCGGATCTCGATCTACTACCCGCCGTACCTGTACAAGAACGGCGGCGCCCAGCCGAAGATCACGTCCGTGCCGAAGAAGGG
>JAFACJ010000429.1 GCA_023425615.1 Actinomycetes bacterium | reverse complement strand
CCGCCGCCCTGCGCTCGGGCGGCGCGGCGACCAGCAGCAGGCCGAGCGAGGCGGGGATGAGCAGTGCCGCGCCTCCCGCCTGGAGGATCCGTGCCGCCACCAGCGCCCACACGCCGGGGGCGAGCGCGGCCAGTGCCGAGGCGAGGGTGAAGACCGCCACGCCGCACAGGTAGGCGCGGCGCGCGCCGACGCGGTCGGCGAGCCCTCCGGCCGGGACGAGCAGCGCGGCGAAGACCACCGCGTAGGCGTTGAGGATCCACGACAGCCGGGACAGCGAGGCGTCGGCGAAGTGCTCGCCGACGGCGGGGAGCGCGACGTTCACGATGAACAGATCGAGGTTGGACATCGCGACGCCGGCGGCGGCGACGGCGAAGACCGGCGCGAACCGGACGGACGCGGCGGGGGGTGCGTGGCTCACGGTGGTGCCCTCCTGGGCCGGATCACTAGGTTGGTTTTTCCAACCCTTTACTCGACCGCACGGTAGACCCAGTGAGTTGGATATGGCAACCTTGGAGCATGAGCAGCGCCAGACCCTGTTCCGTCGCCGACGCGCTACGGATCGTCGGCGAGCGCTGGGCCCTGCTGGCCATCCGCGAGATCGCCTTCGGCAACCGCCGGTTCGATGAGATCGCCCGCAACACCGGCGCCTCCCGCGACATCCTCACCGCCCGGCTGCGCTCCCTGGAGGCCGCGGGCGTCATCACCCGCCGCCGGTACCAGGACCGGCCGCCCCGCTTCGAGTACCACCTCACCGAGTCGGGCCGCGACCTGCGCATGATCCTGAACCTCCTGCGCGAATGGGGCGACCGCTGGCTCGCCGACACCCCTCCCGTCGCGGCCGAGCACACCTGCGGCCACTCCCTCGACCTCGCCTTCACCTGCCGCCACTGCGGCGACGAGGTCACCCCCGAGGACATCCGCCTCACCGTCAAGGCACCCGGCTGGAGCCTGAAGGGCCCGGAAAACCCCTAGAGCCGAACGGCACGCTCTCCTAGAGTGCGGCGCATGGAACCGCGCAGCGTGGCGGACCTCCTCTCCTCGCTGGAGAGGGGAGACCGGCTCAGATACCTCTTCTTCTGGGGGCACAGGCCGTCCCCGAGCGGCGAGCACGTGCTGAGCCAGTGGTTCGAGCGCGACTTCGAGGACGGCGGCCGGGTCTACCGCAGCGCGGAGCACTACATGATGGCCGCCAAGGCGCGGCTGTTCGGCGACGCCGAGACCGAGGCGCGGATCCTGGGCGCGGGGCATCCCGGCGAGGCCAAGAAACTCGGCCGCCAGGTGCGGGGGTTCGACGAGGAGCACTGGACGCGGCACCGGTTCGAACTCGTCGTGCGGGGCAACGTCGCGAAGTTCGGCGGCGACCCGGAACTGCGCGGCTACCTGCTGGGCACCGGCGGGCGGGTGCTGGTGGAGGCGAGCCCGCTCGATCGGATCTGGGGCGTCGGGCTGGCCGCCGACGACGAGCGCGCCGCCGACCCCGCCCGCTGGGAAGGGCTCAACCTGCTGGGCTTCGCGTTGATGGAGGCACGCGCGCGGCTGCGGTAAATCGTTCGACGTGACGGGACGCCGCCGCGTACAACGGTGGGCATGCTCCGCAAGTACCCCCGTACCCCCCACCTCCAGGGGTCACGGTTCCAGCCGGGTGACCACGACCTGGCCGCGGTGCCGTTCCGGGAACTGGACGGGCGGCACCTGGTGGTGGAGGAGAAACTCGACGGGGCCAACTGCGGTGTCAGCTTCGGGGCGGGCGGGGAACTGCTGCTCCAGTCGCGGGGGCACTACCTGACCGGAGGGCCCCGGGAACGGCAGTTCGCGCCGCTCAAAGCCTGGGCCTCGGCCGTCGGGCATCTGCTGTGGCCGGTGCTGGGCGACCGTTACGTCATGTACGGCGAGTGGATGTACGCCAAGCACACCGTCTTCTATGACGCGCTCCCCCACTATTTCTGCGAGTTCGACGTCTACGACCGGCACGAGGAGACGTTCCTCTCCACGTCCGCACGCCGTGGACTCCTCGAAGGGACACCCGTCCGCTCCGTTCCCGTCCTGCACGAGGGCCGGATCTCCAGCCTGGAGAAACTGACGTCGCTCATCGGGCCGTCCACCTGCCGCACCGGACGCTGGCGCGAAGCACTCGGCGATGCCGCTCTCGCCGCGGGACTCGACCCCGAGCGGGTCCGGCGTGAGACCGACGCCTCCGACGACATGGAGGGGCTCTATCTCAAGGTCGAGGAAGGGGCGCGGACCGTCGGGCGGTTCAAGTGGGTGCGTTCGAGCTTCCGCACCGCGATCCTGGACGGCGGCGGCCACTGGCAGGACCGCCCGATCGTGCCCAACGCGCTGGCCGACCCGGAGGCGCTGTATGCGGGCGTTCACTGAGCTCTGCCCCGCTCCGCCGCACTGGGGGCTGGACTGGGCGGCCGTCAGGGAGGCGTTCCCGTGGATAGGCGACCTGGCCGGTGTCCCGCACGAGGCCGCGCACGACGTGGAGACGCACACCCGGCTGACGTGCGAGGCGCTGGCCGCGCTGCCGAGGTGGCGGGCGCGTCCCCCCGCCGAACGCGTCAGGATCTTCGCCGCGGCGCTCCTGCACGACATCGCCATGCCCCATCGCGCTCACGAGGAGAACGGACGGATCACCGCACGCGGCCACTCCTACCACGGCGACCTGCGGGCCCGCGGGATCCTGTGGGAGCTGAGGGCGCCGATCGCCTGGCGTGAGCACGTGGCCGCGCTGGTACGCCACCACCAGGTGCCCCTGCGGGGTCTTGACCCCCACGACCTGCAGTCCGTCGCCTTCCGGGTGAGCCTGCTGGCCTCCAACGCCGACCTCGTCCTGCTCGCCGAGGCCGACCTGCGCGGCCGCGACCGCGGCGAGACCGCCGAACTACTGGACAACACCGCCCTGTACGAGGAGTACTGCGCCGAGCAGTCCTGTCTGAGAGCCCCGCGCGAGTTCCCCTCCGACCACGCCCGCTTCCAGTACTTCCGCACCCCCGGCCGCGACCCGGACTACGACGCCTATGACGACACCCGCCTGACCTTCACCGTCCTGTCGGGGCTGCCCGGCGCGGGCAAGGACACCTGGATCGCCTGCAACCGCCACTGCACACCGGTCGTCAGCCTCGACCGGCTGCGGACCGAACTGGGCGTCTCCCCCACCGGCGACCAGCGCCCGGTGGCGTCCGCCGCCTTCGCGGAGGCCAGGGAGCATCTGCGGGCGGGACGTCACTTCGTCTGGAACGCCACCAACACCTCGCGGGAGTTGCGGTCGCGCTGCATCGGCCTGGCCGCCGACTACCGCGCCCGGGTCGAGATCGTCTCCCTGGAGGCGGCGCCCGGCGTCCTGCGCGCCCGCAACCGGGCGCGGGCCGCGGCCGTCCCCGACGCCGTCATCACCCGTCTTGCCGCCCGCTGGCAGACGCCCGACCTGACCGAGGCGCACACCGTCACCTGGATCGACCGCACCTGAACCGGGTCACAGACCTGACACGACCCGCCAGCGTCCCGCCCGGAACTCCAGGCGCAGCAGCTTCCCCGAGACCGGCACGCGCGCCTCGTCGCCGTCGATCCGCGCCTCGCCCAGCCGCACCGGGTCGGTGAACGACTGGAGCGCCTCGTCCCCGAGGAAACGGACATCGGGCAGGCGCGCGGCCAGCCCCGCCTTGAGGGACTCGTCCAGTTCGCCGGCGCATGCGCCGCGCAGCGGGCACACCCGGTCCAGGATCCGCGGCGGCCGGGAGTCTCCCTTCAAGAACGCCTCGCTCGCCGCCGCGTAGACGTCGGCGGCACCGGCGTCCTCCCCGGT
>JAFACJ010000418.1 GCA_023425615.1 Actinomycetes bacterium | reverse complement strand
TGTCCCACAGGACGGTATCCGATCAAAGCTCCCGGACGAAGACGATCATGCTGTCAACCCCCCGACGACCCGAATGAGGATCAGGACGATCAGGAAGAGCACCATGAAGCTCAGATCGAGACTCACGTTACCCAATCGCAACGGTTTGAAGATACGTCTCAGGCGAACGAGGATGGGTTCGGTCACCGTCCATATGGGTTCGGCGAACACCAGAACTATCCCCTTCGGCCGCCAAGGCTCCCTCGACGTGCTCTCCGCATACATCTTGAGGTAGTCCAGGATCAGCCTGCCGATCAGGATCAGCAGGAACAGGTAGAGCACTACCGTCAGGATGGGTCCAACGACTGTCACGGACACTCTCGCATGTTGCTGTCAGCTTTGGTTGAAGAATCCGCGTTCTGCCATCCTGGCCTTGTCTTCGGCGGTCACCTCGACATTGGCCGGGGAGAGCAGGAACACTCTGTTCGTCACACGTTCGATGCTCCCATGGAGCCCGAACACGAGACCTGCCGCGAAGTCGACGAGCCGTTTGGCGTCGCTGTCGACCATCTCCGTCAGATTCATGATCACCGGAGTGCCCTCGCGGAAGTGCTCTCCGATGGTACGTGCCTCGTTGTACGTCCTAGGATGAAGCGTAGTGATACGTGCCAAATCAGACACCGCTGGCTCACGTCGCTCCTGCGCCGGCACGGGCGGGCCCGTGGCGATCTGGGTGGGCTGGTGGTCTTCCTCGACCGGACGGCGGCGCTGTGACGGATGCGCCTGCTCCGCCTCGCGCTCTTCGTAATCTTCGTCGTCATAGACGTCGTAGTCGTCGTAACGGTCGTCCTCGACGAGGCCTAGATAGACCGCCATCTTGCGCATCGCGCTGGCCACTGGGCCCCTCCGATCCGATAATCCGTCCAGGATGTCCTGTCTCAGCCCGGTTCGCGGGCGCCGTCCGCTACTTACTCGCGGACATTACCCGACGATTGCCCGCCTACCTCCGAGCAACGCCGTACCAATCCGTACGTGTGTCGCGCCACAGGCGATCGCCTCCTTCAAGTCACCGCTCATGCCCGCCGAGACGATCGTCGCGGCCGGATGGACGGACCTCAGCTTCTCGGCATATCCGGCGAGCCGGTCGAACGCCGGTGCCGGATCGGCACCGAGCGGGGCGACCGCCATGATGCCACCGAGGACCAGTCCGGGGGCGGCGGTTATCCGATCGGCGAGGGCTGTGACATCTTCCGGCCGCGCCCCTCCGCGGCCCGCGGACTCCGGCGGATCGAGGGAGATCTGCACCAGGCAGGTCACGGGGTTCTCCCGCTCCCGAGCCGCCTGGGAGAGCGCCGTCACCAGCCGCGGCCGGTCCACCGAGTGGATCACCTGCGCGTACCGCACGACCGAACGCGCCTTGTTGGTCTGCAGGCTTCCCACGAAGTGCCACACGAGGGGGAGGTCGGCGCAGGCCTCGGCCTTGGGCGCCGCCTCCTGGTCGCGGTTCTCCCCCACCTCGGTGATCCCGAGTCCGGCCAGCAGCCGCACGTCGGAGGCGGGGAAGGTCTTGGTGACCGCGACCAGGGTGATCTCGGCGGGGTCGCGGTCGGCCTCGCGGCAGGCGAGCGCGATCCGCTCCCGCACGTCGCGCAGGTTGGCCGCGAGCTCCTCTTCGCGCCGCATCGCTACTTCAGGAAATCCGGAACATCGAGGGGGTCGTCGTCCTCGAAGACGACGGGAGGACGCCGCCGTGGCGGTTCACCACCGGTGAACCTGCCGAGGCGTGACCCCGCGGACGGCTCCGACCCCGACCGCGGCTCCTTAGGGTGGGCCGACTCGGCGTCCTCCGCGTCCGACTCGGACCCGGAGAGGTCCTCGACCGGCTCGGGCTCGGCCTTCTGCGCGGGTTCGACGGCGGGCGGCGGGACCACCACGGGCGGTGGAGGCGGCACCGGCTGCTTGGCCGCGGCCTCGGTGATGGTGGGGGTCTTGGGCGGTGGTGGCGGCAGCCGCTTGGCCTCGGGTTCGGGCGCCACCGGCTGGATCTCATCGAAGCCCGCCGCGATGACCGTCACCCGCACCTCATCGCCGAGGGCGTCGTCGATGACCGCGCCGAAGATGATGTTGGCGTCCGGCGCCGCGGCGTTGGACACCAGCTGCGCCGCCTCGTTGATCTCGAACAGGCCGAGGTCGGAGCCGCCGGAGATGGACAGCAGCACCCCGTGGGCGCCGTCGATGCTGGCCTCCAGCAGCGGGCTGGAGATCGCCATCTCGGCGGCGGCGACCGAGCGGTCGTCGCCGCGTGCCGAGCCGATGCCCATGAGCGCCGAGCCCGCGCCGGACATGACCGACTTGACGTCGGCGAAGTCCAGGTTGATCAGGCCGGGCGTGGTGATGAGGTCGGTGATGCCCTGGACACCGGACAGGAGCACCTGGTCGGCGGCCTTGAAGGCGTCGAGGACGCTGACCTGCCGGTCGGAGATCGACAGCAGCCGGTCGTTGGGGATGACGATGAGGGTGTCGACCTCGTCCCGCAGCGTCTCGATGCCCGCCTCGGCCTGCATGGCCCGGCGCTTGCCCTCGAAGCTGAACGGACGGGTGACCACGCCGATGGTCAGCGCGCCGAGGGTGCGGGCGATGTTCGCCACGACCGGGGCGCCGCCGGTGCCGGTGCCGCCGCCCTCACCCGCGGTGACGAAGACCATGTCGGCGCCCTTGAGCACCTCCTCGATCTCCTCGCGGTGGTCCTCGGCGGCCTTGCGGCCGACGTCGGGGTTGGCGCCGGCGCCCAGCCCCCGGGTGAGCTCGCGGCCGACGTCGAGCTTGACGTCGGCGTCGCTCATGAGCAGCGCTTGGGCGTCTGTGTTGATCGCGATGAACTCGACGCCCTTGAGCCCCTCTTCGATCATTCGGTTGACGGCATTGACACCGCCGCCGCCGATACCGACGACTTTGATGACCGCTAGGTAGTTCTGCGGTGCTGCCACGAGGAGGGGCCTTTCCGCTCGCTTGCTGTTCTCGGTAAACCTTGACCCTCAAGTTGAGGCTTACAGTTATGTCAACCTGAGGACTGCTAGGACAGTAGGGCTGCCCCCCATCAGGGTCAACTAACGGGCGTCGAAGGCGTTCGGCGTGTCGCAGTGACGCCGAGTCGCCCTGATTCGCGGGAATTACCGATCATCTGGTAGTGACCACTTCCGGAGCGCTCACATCGATCGTCCGGGCCGCCCGCCCCGCCTTGGTCGCCAGCAGCGCCTTCAGCAGCCGGCTCTTGTCCTCGGTGCGCTCGGTGTCCCCCCAGACCACGGT
>JAFACJ010000359.1 GCA_023425615.1 Actinomycetes bacterium | reverse complement strand
CGGTCAACGGCGCGTTCGCCGGGCCCTCGGGATTCGCGGCGGTGGGGATGGAGTCGAGCAGCAGCCACAGCGCCCGCCCGGGGCCGATGTGCTCACCCGGTGCGGGCCGCCATGCGCGGGGAGGCCGGTCACCGCCCAGGTAGGGCCAGCTCACCGCGACCCTTCCCCGAGCTGGTGGGCTTTGAGGCGGCGTCCGATCTCCCCGAGCCTGCCCCACCCGATGTTGAACACCGTCGTCAACTGCCTGGTCTCCCGCAGCTCGAGCAGGTCCGCGATGGTCGCCGCGTACTGCCCCTCGCCGCGCCAGTGGGCGAGCAGCGCCTGCTCGGTCCCGGACTGCAAGCCCAGGCAGGCCAGCGGGCAGGCCGGGGTGACGGTGTGCTCGGTGCTGTGGTCGGTGGCGCGGGCCACCTCGATCTCCTGCTCGATCGCGGCCTGATTCTCCAGCGCTTTGAGCAGGTCGCGCTCGGTGCGTTCCATGAGAGTGAGCACCAGGTCGCCGCGGCGGGTGAAGAACCCGGCGGGCGGGGTCGGTTTGGGGGTTCGGCGGGTCGCCATCCACGAGCCGCCGTCCGAGCGCCACAGCGTCCAGCCGGGCCAGTCGTTTTGCAGTTCGTCGGTCGTCTCCGCGTGCACCATGCGGTCTCCCGGTCGTCGCGGGCTGTTGTCTGGACCGCACGCTAGGTTCGGAAAGCTTCCGTGCCCAAGTGATGTGACCAAAGGTGACAGCAACTCATCCGAGCGACTGGGCAGCAGCCTCGATCAGAGACCTTGCCTGCGGTCCGTACGCAGCGACTTCGCCGAGCGCGCCGAAGACCTGGGCGTACATGGCGACCTCGCGCGGGTGCGTCACAGTGAGGTAGCCGGAGACGAGCTCGACGGAGACCTGTTCGCTGTCGAAGATCCAGAAGTCTTCAACGGGGCGTGCGCCGTCGCGGTCAAGGCGGGCGGGGACGATACCCAGGGACACCGAGGGAAGTGCGGCAAGTTCGATGAGGTGGTCGAGCTGCTCGGCCATGACGCCCCGTCCGCCGAGCCCGGTCCTCAAAGTGGATTCCTCGACCAGGAACGAGAACGTGCGGCCGCCCCGGCGCAAGAGCCTCTGGCGGTCCATGCGAACCTTCACGGCGTCCTCGACGTCATCGGCCAGGCCGCGACGCTCGGCGACCGCGCGCAGGATCGCCCGGGTGTAGCCCTCGGTCTGGAGCATCCCGGGGATGACCCAGCAGGAGTAGGCGCGGAACATGCGGGTTCGCTCGAAGAGCGGAAGGATGGCCTGTTGGGAGTGGCGCAGTCCGTTGCGCTCCATGCGCCGCCACTCGATCCACATGCCCTTGGCGGCCCGCTGTGAGGCGATGAGGTCGGCGGCCTGGTCCTCGGCGCCGCAGATGCGGCACCAGGTGCGGATGTCGTCGGCTGAGGGGGCACGCCGGGCGTTCTCCAGATGGGAGACCTTGGTGCGGTCCCAACCGGCCTGAGAGGCAAGCTCGCGGGCCGTCAGGCGGGCATCGGCCCGGATCTCCCGGAGGGCCGCTGCGATCGCCTGACGGGCCTGCTGAGCGCTTGAGGATGCGGAGGTGGACACGGGTGAGCGGCTACACCACGAACTCGGCGTGCGGGATCGCCCGCTCCCACACCGCGGCGAACGAGTTCCGGCACAGCTCGATGACCTCGGGTTCGGTGCGCAGCTCCTTCGGGCCGGAGGAGCCGTCGCCGGCGAAGTGGTTGAACAGTGCCGTCTGCTCGTCGAACAACCAGAAGTCGTTGCCGGGCAGAGCCAGGTCGGAGGCCAGATGGCGGGGCAGCCAACGCACCTCCTCGCCGCTGGCGATGTTCAGCGCGTCGGTGATGGCGTGCTCGTAGCGGATGTAGTCCGAGACGGGCTCGGAGACGATGCGGGCCCGCTGGACGGGAACACCGCGGGCTACAAGGCCGGCCATGAGGTCGAACCACTCGGGCCAGCGTTCGGCCGGGTCGAACCGGTCACCTGCCTGCCAGCGTTGGAAGTCCTCATCCTGGGCGTAGCCGTCGCGCATCTCCAGGTGCAGCACTGACTTCGTGCAGCCGCCCATGAGGTCGAGGAAGGAGCCAGGGACGGGCTTAGGCACCGTGGCGCCCCGGGCCCTGCCTGCCCTGCTCGTAGGTTCCATTGATGGCCTCCAGGAGGAACTGACGCATGACCGGCGGGACCTTCACCACCGACTCTCCGGCGCCGATCGGGCTGTGTCCGATGACCTCGGCCAACGCGGCCGGATCGGTCACGGTCTCGCCTTGGACCCAGATGTCGCCTGTCTCCTCATCGACGAACACCGCGGGGCACTCATTGACGGGACTGTCCGGGGTGATGCCTACGAAACTTAGCCGCATGGTTGCCTCCATGGCGTGAGGGGTGACCAGATGTGACCTAAGGCGTCCACCCTCACCCAGCCCGCTCATCCTGACAAGACCCACCACGGCCTCCTGTCTTCGCCGGTAGCCTGAGCGTCGCGTGCACCAACGCGGACGCCCCGCGGGATTCGTCCCTGCGGGGCGTTGTACTTCCCGCTGCAGGGGCACGCGTGAAGGGGCCCTGCCGGTGTCGGCAAAGCCCCTTCCGCAGCGTTCTCGGCGCTCTCGAGCGTCACCCCGAAACCCGTAACCACACAGGTCACAGACGGTTTTCGCCGATACCGGGGTCGAAACCGGTTTCGGTCTCGGGGAAACCTCACTCCTCGTCTTCGTCGTCGTCCTGGCCCCGTTCGAGGGAGGCGAGATCCTCCCACCGGACGCCCTTGCCGCCACCGCCGGCGCCGCGCTTGTTGATCTGCCGGGTCTGGACGCCGTAGGGCTTGAGGGCGGCGGCGAGCATCGTGGAGCGGCCGGCCTGGTCGGCTTTCATCCACTCCCCGTAGGCATCGGGCCGGTAAGCGGCGAGTGCCTCGACCAGCTTCGCCGAGTGCATGGTGTCCTCGCCCGCGGGCCACACAGCGCGCAGGTGGTCGATCACATCGCTGTCGTCGACATCCTCGATCACCTCGCCTGTGGCCTCGCCGGTCAGCGTCCCGGCGGCGAGGCGCAGGGCGTGGGCGCGCTGGCCGATCTCGACGGCTTCGGCCTGCTTGATGAACGCCGCCCGTGCGATCTTCGCGTTCAGCGCGGAGCGCACCACCCACGCGGTACCGGCATCGCGTTCGGGGTCGAACATCGTGCCCTTGACGCCGCGCTGGTAGGCGCCGGTACCGGCGATCAGGTCGTTGGGGATGTGGCCGGTCACCGCGAGCAGCAGACGGGTGATGGCGTTGTCGGAGACCCCGCGCGGGATCGACTTCGCGTCGGGGCGCTGCGTGGTGAGGATGAGGATGATCCCGTACGCCCGCGCCTTCTTGACCAGGCGGGTTGCTACTTCGGCGGCCTGCTCGCCGTACTTCTCGTGCTCGAACAGGGTGTGCACTTCATCGAAGATGGCGACGAGGGGGTGAAGCCCCAGTTCCCGGCGTTCGGCCAGGTGCTTGTAGGTCTTGCGTCCCTCGGGGACCAGGTCGACGGGCAGGTCTTTGATGATGGCCTTGCGGCGCTTCATCTCCCGCTCGAGCGCCTTGAGGCCGGCGAGCGCGGCCTTGCAGTCCTCGTCGTCGTCGCCGGACACGTAGCGGTGGCAGACAGGGCGGACGGCGTCCAGGTCGCCGGAGCCCTTCATCTCGTACACCCACAGCTCGGATGTGGGGTCGAGC
Organism: Actinomycetes bacterium; assembly: GCA_023425615.1. Lineage (GTDB taxonomy): Bacteria > Actinomycetota > Actinomycetes > Streptosporangiales > Streptosporangiaceae > Actinocorallia. The sequence continues at coordinate 1,002 of JAFACJ010000359.1, read as the reverse complement.
GCGGAGGCCAGGGCGATGACCAGGACCGCAGACGTCTTGCCCGACCCCATCACGCCGCCGATCAGCACGTTGGTGTACATCAGCCGCAGCGTCACCGCGCGGCCTCGCGGGTCGAACCCGTAAGGGATCTCGGTGAAGAGGTCGGCCTGCCCCTCGTACATCAGCGGCCAGATCCGCCGCTTGGCCTTGGCGGGGTCCTCACGCGCCACCCACAGCACCAGGCGGCCCGGGTGGGCGTCCCGGTCGCCCTCCGGCCACACGCACCCCAGCGGCCTTCTCATCGCCGCGGCCAGACCGGAACGCTTCTCCAACACCTCGTCGGCCTCATGCGCGCCGGGCAGGTCGACCTCCGCCCGCCATCCGGGGCCGTCGATCGCGATGGGCGCGGCCCAGTCCACATCGCCCTTGATGCCGATCGCCTTGAGCGCGTTCTCGACCTCGGGGGACTCCAGGCGGCGTTGCAGGCGGATGGTGACATACCGGGCGATGATCGGCCGGTCGGCCTGCCGTCCGGCCAAGCCGAGCAGCGACAGGACCCCGGCGAGTGCGGCGCCGGTCATCCACGCGGGCAGCAGCAGGTAGGCGGCCAGGACGAGGAACGCGGCCGGCACCGACACCAGGATTGAGGTACGGCGGCGGCTGGCGGCGCGCTGGGAGGTCAGGGCATCCAGGTTCAGCCACTCCCCGCCCTGTGCCTTGGCCTTGTGCGGGGCGGCGTCGGAGTAGGTCACCCAACGCCACCAGCGGGCCGTGAGCCGTCCGGCACCGCGCGGCGCGCGGCCCCACAGGCGTCCGGCGTACACGGGCAGGCGGACGGCATGGAAGGCGGCGACGCTGCCGTAGTAGCGGGCGGTGAAGCGGGCGCCGTCGAGGAACTCCGCCCGGTTACGCAGGTAGGAGGGGATGATGTCGGGCTGGGCGTCGAGGTGCTCCTGCCGTTCGGCCCGCCACCCGCCGGCCACGGCCGCGGGGTTGGGGTCGTCGACCAGCTCGGCGTCGACC
>JAFACJ010000338.1 GCA_023425615.1 Actinomycetes bacterium | reverse complement strand
GGTCGCTGGTGTGCAGCCGCCGCGACCAGTCGAAGGAGATCCCGTAGCGCCGGAAGGAGTTGGCCTGGGTCTCGATGTTGGCGTACGTCCACTCCGCCGGGTGGGTGCCGCGCTTGATCGCGGCGTTCTCCGCGGGCAGCCCGAAGGAGTCCCAGCCGATCGGGTGCAGCACGTTGTAGCCCCGGTGCAGCCAGTACCTGGCCACCACGTCGCCGATGGCGAAGACCTCGCCGTGGCCCATGTGCAGATCACCGGACGGGTAGGGGAACATGTCCAGCATGTAGCGCCGCTCACGCGGGTCCGCCGGGTCGTCGACGGCGGCGAAGGTGCCGAGTTCCGCCCAGCGGGCCTGCCACTTCTCCTGGACGGCGCGGGGGTCGTACTGCTGCTCTTCGTCGCTCACTGGGGTTTCCTCTTCCGGTTCGCTGCCTCTGACACAAATGAAGAAGCCCCTCACGCAGGGAGGGGCGGCCACGCTGCCTGACGCCGCCGACAGGGGCGGCTCGTGCGTCAGCGTGGCTGGCTGAGAAGCAGCCTCGATCGCATACCTCAAGAATAGCGCAAGGGCAAGCCAGGGAAGGTTCGTTGAGACGGACGCCTCATTGCCCCTAGACGCCACCGCCTACCTGCGGGTTGGATGGGTTACCCGCACGTAACCCTGGCGACGAATCCCGGCGAGGAGATAGATACCATGCTCAACCTGTCCGTGCTGATCGAGGACGCCGCCCGCGAGACGCCCGACCGGGACGCGGTCGTCTTCGGGGACATGCGCCTGTCCTACGCCTTCGTCAACACGGTCGCCAACCAGGTCGCCAACCTCCTGGTCTCCTGGGGCATCCGGCCCGGTGACAAGGTCGCGATCTCCTGTCCGAACCTCCCCTACTTCCCGATGGTCTACTTCGGGATCCTCAAGGCCGGCGCCGTCGTCGTCCCGCTGAACGTGCTGCTCAAGCCGCGCGAGGTGGCCTACCACCTCGGCGACTCCGACGCCAGGGCCCTCTTCTGCTTCGAGGGGACGCCCGAACTCCCCCTCGGTGAGACCGGCCACGCCGGGTTCCTCCAGGCCGACGGCTGCGAGCGCTTCGTCCTCCTGCCGGCCAACCCCGCCGCCACCGAGTCGCCGATCGAGGGCACTGAGCTGTTCTGGGCCGCGCTGAACGGGCAGCCGGGCACCTTCGAGCCGGTCCTGACCGATCCCACCGACACCGCCGTGGTGCTCTACACCTCCGGCACCACCGGCCAGCCCAAGGGCGCCGAACTGTCGCACGGCAACATGCTGATGAACGCGATGGCCTCCGACGGGCTGTTCGCCAGGACCCTGCACGACACCTTCATGGTGACGCTCCCCCTGTTCCACATCTTCGGCCAGACCTGCGTGATGAACGTCGGCTTCTACCGGCGTGCCACGCTGGCGCTGGTGCCGCGGTTCGAGCCGAAGGCCGCGGTCGCGCTCCTGGTCAAGGAGAAGGTCAACATGTTCGCCGGGGTGCCGACCATGTGGTGGGCGCTGCTGGCCGACGACACCTCCGATGAGGACATCAAGGAGATCTCCGCCAACCTGCGGGTCGCCGTCTCCGGTGGCGCCGCGCTGCCGCTGGAGATCCTGAAGGGCATCAAGGCCAAGTTCGGGGTGGACATCCTGGAGGGCTACGGCCTGTCGGAGACCTCGCCCGTCGCCTCGTTCAACCGCCCCGACCGGCCCACCAAGCCCGGCTCCATCGGCCTGCCGATCTGGGGCGTGGAGCTGAAGCTGATCGACGACGAGTGGAACACGATCGAGGGCGAGGGCCCCGGTGAGATCGCGATCCGCGGCCACAACGTCATGAAGGGCTACTACAAGCGGCCCGAGGCCACCGCCGAGGCGATCAGGGACGGCTGGTTCCGCACCGGCGACCTGGCCCGCCGCGACGAGGAGGGCTACTACTTCATCGTCGACCGCTCCAAGGACATGATCATCCGGGGCGGCTACAACGTCTACCCGCGGGAGCTGGAAGAGGTCCTCATGACCCACCCGGCGGTCTCGCTGGCCGCCGTCGTGGGCGTCCCGCACGACAGCCACGGCGAGGAGATCAAGGCGTACGTGATCCGCAGGCCCGGCGTCGAGGTCACCGAGGAGGAGCTGGTCTCCTGGGGCAAGGAGCAGTTCGCCAACTACAAGTACCCGCGGATCGTGGAGTTCCGCGACGAGTTGCCGATGACCGCCAGCGGCAAGATCCTCAAGCGCGAGCTGCGCTAGCCGCGTCCGGTGCGGGCCCCTCCGGCGCCGGAGGGGCCCGTCCGCGTCTCAGCCCTTGATCAGGTCGGCGGCCTTCTCCCCGATCATTATCGTGGGGGCCTGGGTGTGGCCGCGGTTGAGCCGCGGCATGACCGAGGTGTCGGCCACCCGCAGGCCGCGCACCCCCCGCACCCGCAGCTCGGGGTCGACCACCGAGGTCTCCTCGACGCCCATGTGGCAGGTGCCGGCCGGGTGGTAGAGAGTCTCGGCGCTCTCCCGCACATGCCGCTCCAGGAGCTCGTCGCTCTCGGCGCCCGGATAGGGCGGGTAGGGCCCGCCCGCGTACGGCTTGAGCGCCTGGGAACCCATGAGCCTCTCGGCCTCGCGGAGCCCGAAGACCAGGCGCTTCATATCGCTCTCGCCGGTCAGGTAGGCGGCGTCGATCAGCGGCGCGTCGGCGGGGTCGGCCGAGGCCAGGGTGAGGGAGCCGACGCTGTCGGGCTGCAGCAGGATGACGCCGATGGTGATGCCGTCGTCCTTGGCGGCCTCCTTGTCCAGGCCGTGCCCGATGAACGGCGCGGGGGCGAAGATCAGCTCCAGGTCGGGCGCGGGCAGCGCCGGATCGCTGCGCAGGAAGGCGACCGCCTCACCGACGTTGGAGGTCAGCGGGCCCTTGCGCAGCGTGAGGTACTTCAGGATGTTGCCGGGGGTCTCGGCGCTGGAGAGGGTGATCTTCTTGGGGCATCTGCGGTAGACGCCGACCGACAGATGGTCCTGGAGGTTGCGGCCGACGGTCGGGAGCGGGTGGACGACGTCGATGCCGTGCCCGGCCAGGTGCTCGGGGTCGCCGATGCCCGAGAGCATCAGCAGGTGCGGTGAGCCGATCGCCCCCGCGCACAGGACGACCTCCTTGGCTGCGCGCACCTCCTGGCCGCCGTGCGCGACCCCGGCGGCGCGGCCGTCCTCGAACAGGATCCGTGAGACCTGCACGTCGGTGATGACGGTGAGGTTCGGCCGGTGCAGGACGGGCTTGAGGAAGGCGTCGTAGGCGCTCCAGCGGCGGCCCTTCTTCTGCGTGACGGGCGTCTGCGCGTACCCCTCGTTCGAGGGGCCGTTCAGCTCCTCCAGCTTGCGGTAGCCCAGCTCCTGGCAGGCTTTGAGGAACGCCTTGGTGGTGACGTTGGGATCGCGCAGGTCCTCGATGTGCAGCGGCCCCTCCGTGCCGTAGACGCCGCCCGCGTTGGACCCGACCCGGCGTTCGGCCTTCTGGAAGTAGGGGAGGAGCTCGTCGTAGGACCAGCCGGGGATCTCCCAGTCGTCGTAGTCCTCCTTCGTGCCGCGCACCCACATCATGGCGTTGATGCTGGAGGACCCGCCGAGGACGCGCCCGCGCGGCCAGTACAGCTCGCGCCCGGCCAGCGCCTCCTGCCCGGTGGTGGAGAAGTCCCAGTCGGCCTCGGTCTTGAACAGGCCGGAGAAGGCAGCCGGAATGTGGAACTCCCGCCTGCCGTCCTGTCCCCCCGCCTCGATCAGGGCGACGGTGACGCCGGGGTCCTCCGACAGCCTCGCGGCCAGGACGCAGCCGGCCGATCCGGCTCCGACGATCACGTAGTCGTAGTGCACAGCGCTCCTCCGGGGGGCTGGGTCGCGGGATCTTCCCCGGACTATCCACCCTTCCCCGAGCGGCTGTCCAGCATGCGGACATCCCGTCCCCGCCGCGGCGGGGACGGGAACCGGGTCACAGCTTCGCCCACGCCTCGGTGAGGACGGCGCGCAGCTTCTGCTCGATCTCGTCGAAGTGCTCGGGGCCGCAGATCAGCGGGGGGCTGAGCTGGATGACCGGATCGCCCCTGTCGTCGGCGCGGCAGTACAGGCCCGAGTCGTAGAGCGCCTTGGACAGGAAGCCGCGCAGCAGCCGCTCGGACTCCTCCTCGTCGAACGTCGCCTTGGTCGCCTTGTCCTTGACGAGTTCGATGCCGTAGAAGTAGCCGTCGCCACGGACGTCGCCGACGATCGGCAGGTCGAGGAGCTTCTCCAGGGTGGCGCGGAAGACGCTCTCGTTGCGCCGCACGTTGCCCAGCAGGTCCTCGCGCTCGAACAGGTCGAGGTTGGCGAGGGCGACCGCGGCCGAGACGGGGTGCCCGCCGAAGGTGTAGCCGTGGGCGAACATGTTCGCGCCGTTCTTGAACGGCTCGAACAGCCGGTCGCTGACCAGCATCGCGCCCAGCGGCGAGTAGCCGGACGTCAGGCCCTTGGCGCTGGTGATGATGTCGGGCTGGTAGCCGTACTTCTGGGCGCCGAACATGGTGCCCAGCCGCCCGTAGGCGCAGATGACCTCATCGGAGACGAGCAGCACGTCGTACTTGTCGCAGATCTCGCGGACCCGCTGGAAGTAGCCGGGCGGGGGCGGGAAGCAGCCTCCGGCGTTCTGCACCGGCTCGACGAAGAAAGCGGCGACGGTCTCGGGGCCCTCGAAGAGGATGGCCTCCTCGATCCGGTCCGCCGCCCACAGGCCGAACGCCTCCTGGTCGTCCTGGTGGGCGGGGGCGCGGTAGAAGTTGGTGTTGGGCACCCGGAAGGTGGAGGGCACCAGCGGCTCATAGGGCGCCTTGAACGCCGGCACCCCCGTGATCGACAGCGCGCCCTGGGTGGTGCCGTGGTAGGCGGTGGCGCGGCTCAGCACCTTGTGCTTGGCGGGCTTGCCGGTCAGCTTGAAGTAGTGCTTGGCCAGCTTCCACGCCGACTCGACGGCCTCGCCTCCGCCGGTGGTGAAGAAGACGCGGTTGAGGTCGCCGGGAGCGGCGGCGGCGAGCCGTTCGCCCAGCTCGATGGCCTTGGGGTGGGCGTAGGACCACAGCGGGAAGAACGCCAGCTCCGACGCCTGCTCGGCGGCGGCCCGCGCGAGCTCACGGCGGCCGTGCCCGGCCTGCACCACGAACAGACCCGCCAGACCGTCGAGGTACTTCCTGCCCTTGTCGTCGTAGATGTAGGCGCCGTCACCACGGACGATCACCGGCACCTCGCCGCCTTCCTCGTAGGTCGAGTGGCGGGTGAAGTGCAGCCACAGGTGGTCCCTGGCCGCTGTCGCGGGGTCGGTCATCACATCTTCCTCAGTACGGTGCGAACGACTTATTTCGTGGAGTTCATCGCTACGTAAC
>JAFACJ010000295.1 GCA_023425615.1 Actinomycetes bacterium | reverse complement strand
TGGTGGTTGGGTACCCGCGGTCGGGGGCCAGCCGCTCGATCCCGCCGGCCAGCGCGGAGTCGACCTCGAACGAGCGGTCCTGCGGCAGCGCCGCGACCACCCCGCTCGCCGCCGGCGCCACGATCGTCGGCTCCTCCAGCGGCGCCAGGACCGCCCGCCACGCCGCGATCCCGGCGTCGTGGTCCGCGGCGGCGATCCGCGTGGCATGCGCGCCGAACAGCTGCGGCGCCGCGGGCGTGTAGGGCGCTCCCGTGGCGTACAGCGCGAGCAGGTCCGCGAAGACCAGCGGTCCCGACCACCCGTCGAACAGGACGTGATGGTTGGTGACGATCAGGCTCGCACCGCCGTCCCAGCGGACCAGCACCAGCCTCAGCAGCGGCGGCGCGTCCATCGGGAAGCCCGTGAGCCGTTCCGCCCGGGCGACGTCGGCCACCGCCGCGGCCGGATCGACGTCCGGCCCCAGATCGACGACCCGGCGCGGCACGTCCACCGACGCGGGAACCACCGTGACCAATGCCCCGCTCTCGGCCCGCACGAACCCCGAGCGCAGCGCCGGATGGTGCGCCAGCAGCGCGTCGCTCGATCGCCACAGCCGTTCGGCGTCGACCTCGCCGGTGAGCCTGAGCCCGGCCTGCGTGACGTACACGTCGACGGTCTCCGCCGAGAGCTCGGACTGGTAGAGCAGTCCGCGTTGCAGCGGGGTCGGCGGCCAGAACCGGGCCCCCGGAAAGCGCTCGGCAAGCAGGTCGAGATCACGCTGGGTGACCCCCGAACCGGGCACGTCGGACGGCGACGGACCGGGATCGCCCGCGGCGACCGCCGCCGCGACTTCGGCCAGTTCCGCCTGCCACCGGGCGGCGATCGCGTCCACGGCGGACGCGCTCCGGGCGGTGTCCGGGAAACGCCAGGAGCTCACGACCTCCGGGCCCTGCTCGCCGGGCACGACTCTGGCGTCGACGGCGATCACGCCCGCCTGCCGCAGCCGCCCCCGGCTGAACGCGGGCAACTCGGGGGCGTCGGCGGCCGGCAGCATGGTGGCGCCGACGGCGTCCTTCTTCTCCGTGCCCCGTCCGCCGAAGTAGTTGAAGGCGAGCGACGGCAGCGGCCGTCGCGCCAGCTCGGACTCGGCGGCGGTCCGCAGCAGCCCGAACCCCAGACCGTGGTTGGGCTGGCCGAGACGCTCTTCCTTGGCCGCCTTGACCGCGTGGATCACGTCGGCCGACGGATCGAGGGCCATCGGCGCGATGGAGGTGAACCAGCCGACCGTCCGGCTCAGATCCACGGTTCTGGGGTCCGGCCCGCCTTCCAGGACGTCCTCGTACCGGCCGTGACTCTCCACCAGCACGGGCACCGGGTCGTCGTCGCCGAGGCCCTGGTCCCGCTGCCAGCCACGGATCGCCCGGCTCAACGCGGCGAGCAGGACGTCGGTGACGGCCCCGCCGAACGCTTCCGGGACCGCGGTCAGCAGCTGCTTCGAGAGCGCGGACTCGAGACGGTACGTCCGCTCCGCGGTGGCGGCGAACTCGGGTTCGCCGTCCGTCGCGAGACCCAGCGGTAGCGGACGTTCCGGAGACCTCGCGAGCCAGTAGCCGAGTTCGCCGGCGAATTCGGCCGTGCGTTCGGCCAGCGCACCGAACCACGCGCGCCCGGAGGTGGTCTCCGGCCGGAGCCGGCACGGCCGGCCGGCGGCGTGCTGAGCCCAGGCGGTCACCAGGTCCTCGATGAGGATCGGCCAGGAGACCGCATCCACCGCCAGGTGGTGGATCACCAGCACGATGCGGCCGGCTCCGCCCGCCGCGCGCACCAGGACGGCCTGCACCAGCGTTCCCGACGCGGGATCGAGGCGATCGGCGGCGGCGGTGTGCACCGCCCGCACCAGGTCGTCGAACTCACGACTCCCCGGTCCGGCCTCGCAGGACTCCGCCGACACGAGCGCGGAGACGTCGACGTCGCCTCCGGACGTCAGGCGCCAACCGGAGCCGGCGCGCACCAGGCGTGCGGACAGCAGGGGATGCGCGTCCACCACCGCGGCCAGCACGGCGCCGAGGCCCTCGACGGTCACGTCGTCTCCGGCGATCAGCACCGCCGACTGACTGAAGTCGGCGAAGCCGTCGGGCCCGGCGGCCCCGGCGATCATCCACGCCACCAGCGGGGGCATCGTCAGTTCGCCGCGTCCGCCGCCGGCCGGTTCGGCGAGCATCGGCGCCCGCGGCCCCCCGGCTCCGGAGGCACGGGCCATCGCGCGCACCGTCTGATTCTCGAAGATCACCCGCGGGGACAGCGACAGTCCCGCGGCCTTGGCCGCCGAGGCCAGCTGGATCGACATGATCGAATCGCCGCCGAGCGCGAAGAACGAGTCGGTGACGCTCACCCGCTCCAGCCCGAGCAGACCCGCGACGATCGCCCCGAGGGTCACCTCGTCCGGGGTCTCCGGAGCGACGAATCCGTCCGCGTCGTCCGCCGTCGCCGGCTCCGGCAGCCGCTCCCGATCGAGCTTGCCGCCGGGCGTCAGCGGAAGCTCGGCGATCACCACGATCTGCGTGGGCACCATGTGCGCAGCCAGCCGGCGCCGCGCCTCGGCGAGCGCCGCATCGACGTCCACGTCGGCCCCGGGCGCCACGAGGTACCCGCGCAGCCGGGTCCGGCCCGAGTTCCCGTCCGCCCGTCCGACGACGACCGCCTGGGTCACCCCCGGCTGCTCCGCGAGCACCGACTCGACCTCACCGAGCTCCACGCGCTGCCCGTTGATCTTGACCTGATCGTCGACCCGCCCGGCGAACTCCAGGTCGCCGCGACGGTTCACCCGCACCAGGTCGCCGGTGGCGTACAGGCGCGCGCCCCCGGACCCGAACGGGTCGGCGACGAATCGTGTCGCGGTCAGGCCCGCGCGTCCCAGGTAGCCGCGTGCCAGTCCGTCGGCCGACAGATACAGCTCGCCCACGACGCCCGGCGGGACCTCGTGCAGCCGCCCGTCGAGCACCCGGGCGGTGAATCCGCTGATCGCCTTGCCGATGACGACCGGCTTGCGCGGCATCATGCGCGCCCGGGTCGCCCACACCGTCGTCTCGGACGGACCGTAGAAGTTGAACAGCCGGCGCCCGCGGGCCGCCCACCGTTCCACCAGCTCCGGCGGGCACGCCTCACCGGCGGTCGCCAGATTGCGCACGAACTCGGCCCGCCCGGGATCGAGGGTCGCCAGGACCGACGGAGTGAGGACCACGTCGGTCACCTCGTCCCGGTCGAGCACCTCGTCGAGGGGTTCTCCCGCGTACGCGGCCGGCGGCGCGATCACCAGGGTGTGCCCCGCCGTGATCGCCCAGGCCATCTCGAAGAAGGAGGCGTCGAAGCTGGGCGATGCCACATGCAAGATCCGGGTGTCCGGATCGTCTTCCCGGGTGCCGGTCACCTTCTCGTAGTTGGCCACCAGATCGGCCATGCCGGCGTTCGGCACGGCCACCCCCTTGGGG
>JAFACJ010000210.1 GCA_023425615.1 Actinomycetes bacterium | reverse complement strand
CGAGCTGCCGGTCCAGGAGTGGACCGGCGTCTACCTGGGCGCCTCCACCGCGGGGGTGCGCGGCGACCTGGCCGCGATGAACGAGCTCGCGGCGCGCTCCCGGCGGCTGGCCGAGCGGTACCGGCTGCGCGAGTCCCTGGCCGTCGAGGCCTGCCGCGCCGCCATGCTCGCCTATGTCGCAGGCCGGTTCGCCGAGTCCGAGGCCGCCTATCTGGACGCCACCGGCCGCCTGTCGCGGTACGGCTCACCGCACGCGGCTGCCTTCTTGCCCATGGCCATGGTGTCGCTGCGGCTGGCCGAGGACCGCCTGCCCGAGATGGAGTCCGAACTGCGCGCCCTCGCCCCGCACGCCGAGGTGGCGTCCGACCTGCTGGCCGTCGTCCTCGCCCGCACCGGCCGCCTCGACGAGGCACGCGCGGTACGCCGTGCACCGGCCGCGCCCCTGCCCGCGAACTACTTCCAGACCTTCTTCCTGGCCCTGCGCGCCCTGGCCGTCCTGGCCCTGGCCGACCGGGACGAGGCGGCGGGGCTCTACCCCGCCCTGCTCCCCCACCGCGACGCCATCCCGGGCGCCGTCAGCGCCTCGGTCGTCCTGCCGCCGATGGCACATCCCCTCGGCCTGCTCGCCCGCCTCCTGGGCCGCCACGGCGAGGCCGAGGCCCATCTCACCCGCGCCCTGGAACTCGCCCGCCGCTGGAAGTCACCGCACTGGGAGAAGGCCATACGCGCGGACCTGGCGCGGGCGCCGTCCTGACGCCGCGCCGCGGCGGGGCGTCAGGTGGCCGGGTCAGAGGGTGCCGAGCCAGTTCTCCAGGAGCAGGGCCCCGGCGTCCCCCGACTTCTCGGGGTGGAACTGGGCGGCGCTGAGGGGCCCGTTCTCGACCGCGGCGACGAAGCGGTCGCCGTGCTCGGCCCAGGTCACCAGCGGCGGCTTCAGCCGGTCGGGGTACAGCTCCCAGGTGCGGACGCCGTAGGAGTGGACGAAGTAGAAGCGCGTGTCGGGATCGATGCCGTGGAAGAGGACGGAGTCCTCCGGCGCCTCGACGGTGTTCCAGCCCATGTGCGGCAGGACGGGTGCGTGCAGGCGCTCCACCGTGCCGGGCCACTCGCCGCAGCCCTCGGTGGTGATCCCGTGCTCGACGCCCTTGCCGAAGAGGATCTGCATGCCCACGCAGATGCCGAGGACCGGACGCCCGCCGGCCAGGCGGCGGCCGATCAGCCGGTCCCCCTTCACCGACAGCAGGCCCTCCATGCAGGCGGCGAACGCGCCGACGCCGGGGACGACCAGCCCGTCGGCGTTCAGGGCGGTCTCGAAGTCCGAGGTCACGGTGACGTCGGCGCCCACCCGGGCGACGGCGCGCTCGGCGGACCTGAGGTTCCCCGAGCCGTAGTCCAGAACGACGACCTTCTTCACTACATCCTCCCCAGGCCCGCGACGAACGACAGGACGGCCAGCACGAGCACGACGAGCGCGGCGATCTTCATCCCCTGCTTGAGGAAGCTGTAGACCCCGGTCAGGAAGAACACGGCGAGCGCGAACAGGAACAGCGCGGCGGGCGGGAAGGTCTGCCCGAAGAGGTTGATCCCCCCCTCCGCCAGGACGGCCGTGCCGTACGGCATCAGAGCGCGCCCTTGGTGGAGGGGATGCCGTGCACCCGCGGGTCGAGTTCGCTGGCGTAGCGCAGCGCCCGCGCCAGCGCCTTGAACTGCGCCTCCACGATGTGGTGGGCGTTGCGCCCGTAGGGGACGTGGACGTGCAGCGCCACCTCGGCGTTGGCCACGAACGACTCGAAGATGTGCCGGGTCATCGTGGTGTCGTACTCCGGGCCGATCATCGGGGCCATGCCCGCGGGCTCGGAGTGCACCAGGTAGGGGCGGCCCGACAGGTCGACCGTCACCTGGGCGAGCGACTCGTCCAGCGGGATGGAGGCGTCGGCGAACCGGCGGATGCCGCGCTTGTCGCCCAGCGCCTGCTTGAACGCCTGGCCGAGCGCGATCGCGGTGTCCTCGATGGTGTGGTGGCTGTCGATGTGCAGATCGCCGTCGGTCTTCACGGTCAGGTCGAACGAGCCGTGCTTGCCCAGCTGGGCCAGCATGTGGTCGAAGAACCCGACGCCGGTGGACACGTCGACCTCGCCCGTGCCGTCCAGGTCGATCTCGACCAGGACCTTGGTCTCCTTGGTGCCCCGCTCCACGCGGCCGACGCGGCTCACACTGACTCCTTCAAAGCGTTGCGGAAAGCTGCCATCTCCTCGGGCGTCCCCACCGACACCCGCAGCCAGGCCGGGGGGCCGACCGCGCGGATGAGCACACCGCGGTCGAGCATCCGCCGCCACAGCGCGTCGCGGTCGGCGAACTCGCCGAAGAGGATGAAGTTGGCGTCCGAGTCGGCGACCTTGAAGCCCTCGCCGCGCAGCCACTCCACGGTGGCGTCGCGCTCGGCGCGGAGCTGTTCGACGTAGCCCAGCAGCTCGTCGCGGAACGACAGCGCGGTGCCGGCGACCGCCTGGGTGACCGAGGACAGGTGGTAGGGCAGCCGGACCAGCAGCAGCGCCTCCAGCACCGCCGGGTCGGCGGCGAGATAGCCGAGGCGCGCGCCGGCGAGGGCGAACGCCTTGGACATGGTGCGGGTGACGATCAGGCGCGGGTTGCCCGGCAGCAGCTCCAGCGCCGAGGGCGTGCCCTCGCGCCGGAACTCCCCGTACGCCTCGTCGACGACCACCATGCCGGGCGCCACGTCCAGCACCGCCTTGATCGCCCCGTGGTCCAGCGCGGTGCCGGTGGGGTTGTTGGGCGAGGTGAGGAACACCACGTCGGGCCGGTGCTCGGTGATCGCGGCGATGGCGCGGTCTGCCTCCAGGCCGAAGTCCTCGGCGCGGTAGGCGTTGATCCAGCGGGTGTTGGCGACCTTGGTGATCGTCGGGTGCATCGCGTAGGAGGGCTCGAAGCCCAGCGCGGTGCGGCCCGGGCCGCCGAACGCCTGGAGGATCTGCAGGATGATCTCGTTGGAGCCGTTGGCCGCCCACACCCGCGAGGAGTCCAGTGCCACGCCCGACTCGACGTTCAGATACTCCGCCAGGCCGGTGCGCAGCGCCACGGCGTCGCGGTCGGGGTAGCGGTTGAGGGAGCCGGCCGCCGCGGCGACCGCCTCGCCCAGCGCCCGTACCAGCCCGGGCGAGGGCCCGTAGGGGTTCTCGTTGGTGTTGAGCTGCACCGGGACGTCGAGCTGGGGCGCCCCGTAGGGCTTCTCCCCGCGCAGGTCGTCGCGCAGCGGCAGGTCTTGCAGTGACGTCAAGAGGGGATCTCCCAGTCGAAGCGGGCCTTCAGCGCGGCGCCGTGGGCGGGCAGGTCCTCGGACTCGGCGAGCGCCACGACCCGTGCCGTGGCCTCGGCGAGGGCGGCGCGGTCGTACTCCACCACGTGGATGCCGCGCAGGAAGGACTGGACCGACAGGCCCGAGGAGTGGCAGGCGCAGCCGCCGGTGGGCAGCACGTGGTTGGAGCCTGCCAGGTAGTCGCCCAGCGAGACCGGCGCGTGCGGCCCGACGAAGACGGCGCCGGCGTTGCGCACCCGTGCCGCGACGGCCGCGGCGTCCGCGGTGTGGATCTCCAGGTGCTCGGCGCCGTAGGCGTTGACGACGGCCAGCCCGTCCTCCGGCGAGGAGACCAGGATGATCGCCGACTGCCTGCCCGCGAGCGCCTCGGCGACCCGCTCGCGGTGCCGGGTGCGCGCCGTCTGGACCTCCAGTTCGGCGGCGACCGCCTCGGCCAGCTCCACCGAGTCGGTGACCAGCACGGACGCGGCGATCGTGTCGTGCTCGGCCTGGCTGATGAGGTCGGCCGCGACATAGGAGGCGTCGGCGGTGGCGTCGGCGAGGATGGCGATCTCGGTGGGGCCCGCCTCGGCGTCGATGCCGACGACGCCGCGCAGGTGCCGCTTGGCGGCGGCGACCCAGATCGAGCCGGGCCCGGTGATGAGGTCGACCCTCCGGCACTCCTGCGTGCCGTAGGCGAACATCGCCAGGCCCTGCGCGCCGCCGGCGGCGTACACCTCCTCCACGCCCAGCAGCGCGCACGCGGCGAGGATCACCGGGTGCGGCAGGCCGCCGTGCTCCTTCTGGGCGGGCGAGGTGACGGCCAGCGAGCCCACGCCCGCCTCCTGGGCGGGGACGACGTTCATGACCACGCTGGAGGGGTAGACGGCCTTGCCGCCCGGCACGTACAGGCCGACCCGGTCGACCGGCACCCACCGCTCGGTGACGGTGCCGCCGGGGACGACCTGGGTGGTGACGTCGGTGCGGCGCTGGGCGCGGTGCACGATCCGGGTGCGGCGGATCGCCTCCTCCAGCGCGTCGCGCACCGCCGGGTCCAGCCGCTCCAGCGCGTCCTTGAGCGCCTGGGCGGGCACCCGGGTGGTGGTCAGCTCGACCCCGTCGAAGTCCTTGGTGTACCGCAGCACCGCCTCGACGCCATGATGCCGCACGTCCTCACAGATCGGCCGCACCTTGTCCAGGGCGGCCTCGACGTCGAAGTCGGCGCGGGGCATCACGGAGCGCAGGTCGCCGGGCAGCGAGCCGCGCAGGTCGATTCGGGAAATCACGCAGCTCAGTCTACGGAAGGCCGGGGACCGTGCGGCAATCGAGTTTCCAGGGGCTGAGATGACCTTCGCGACATCGCGGACGCCTCACACCCGCAGTGTCGCCTCCCAGGCGCTGAACCTGCCCTGCGCGTCGAAGCGCGCCCGCGCGGTCCCGCCGCCGGGCAGCCGCACCTCGGTCGTCTGCCCCTTCTGCCGGAAGGGCACCTTGTGGTGGGACAGGAACCGGGTCAGGGTCAGCCGGTGGTCGCCGGGGAAGAGCGCCACCGCGTTCGTGATCAGCGCGGGCACCGGGACCGGGTCGAACGGCGCCCGCGGCACCTGGTCGTCGTCGACCTGGAGATAGGCCGAGCCGCCGTCGTATCCGGCGCCGATGTAGCCCGAGCCGGCCAGCACCCCGGAGGCGGCGAGCGCGATCAGCTCGCCTCCGTGCGCGGCGGGCCCCCGGTACCAGGACAGGTCGAGCTCGGGGGTGGTGAACTCCGGTATCGCCAGCCGCTCGCCCACCTCCCGCACCGCCAGGGTGGGGACGACGGCGGGGTGCTCGGGCCCGAACTGCCCGTTGGCCCAGCCCCACAGCCAGGTACGCTCCCGCTGCGCGTAGCTGCCCAGCAGGCCCACCCGGACGGTGGTGCCGCCGCTGGTGTAGGTGCGGGCGCCGAGGTCGGCGCTCCAGTCGGCGCGGGGCAGGTATCCCGCCAGTGCCTCCTGCTGCTGGAGGACGATGGCGGACAGCGCGGCACCCAGGCGTTCGAACGCCGAGCTGAATCCTGACATGACCGGAACACTACCCGGGGCCACCGACTTTGCGCTCCCTTCACCAAGCCACCCGTTCCAGAGCGTTACGCTGCGAGAGATCTACTTTCCGGGACGTACGGGAGCGTGGGCTGTGAAGCGGCAAGTGCGGATCTGGGGGGCCGTCACCGGTGCCCTCGCGCTGCTGGGCCTGCCCATGGGCCTGGTGTGGGCATGGCTGGCCGAACGGCCGCGCTATGTGATCGTCGGCCACCATCCCTACCCCGCCGACGCCGACTCCGAGGCCCTCATCGGCGCCGACGGCAGGCTGGCGTTCGTCTGCGTGGCGGTGGGGCTGATCACGGGCCTCACCGCCTACTGGCTGGCCGGGCGCTGGCACGAGGTGCCGCTGGTGCTCGGGCTGGTCTCCGGCGGGCTGCTCGGCTCGCTGCTGGCCTGGTGGACCGGCCACCGGTTCGGCCTGAGCGGCTTCGCCGAGACGGTGCGGACCGCCGCCGACGGCACCCGGGTCATCGGACCGCTCGACCTGCACGCGACGGCCGTGGTGACGCTGTGGCCGCTGGTGGCGGTGATCGCCTTCGGGGTGCTGGAGGCGCTGGACGTCGCGGGGCGGCTAAGGCCGTCCTATCGGGGCGGTCCCGGCTCCGGTGAGCCGCAGAAGGTCGGCGGGGGCGAGTTCGATCTGCAGGCCGCGCCGCCCGGCGGAGACATAGACCGTCGCGAATTCTGACACGCTCTCGTCGACGACCATCGGCAGCCGTCTGCGCTGCCCCAGCGGGCTGATCCCGCCGACCACGTACCCGGTGGCCCGCTCGGCGTCGGCGGGCGCCGCCATCTGGGCGCGCTTGCCGCCCAGCGCCGCGGCCAGCGCCTTCAGGTCCAGCTGCCCGGAGACCGGCACCACACCCACGGCCAGCCTGCCGTCCACCTCCGCCAGCAGGGTCTTGAACAACCGCTCCGGTGGGACGCCCAGGGCAGCGGCGGCGGCCTCGCCGTAGGAGTCGGCGGCGGGGTCCGCCTCGTACGGGTGCAGCGCGTACTCGATCTTCGCTCTGGCGGCGGCGACCGTCGCCGGTGTCCCCTTCGACATGATCGACAGCTTAGACGGACGCGGACGCCGCGCCTCCGGTACGTCAGGGATCACACCGTCCCCGGGGTTCCGGTACGGAACCGGGGGGAAGGTCGCAGACATGACGGAACCAGCTCACAAGCTCCTGGTCATCGGGTTCGACGACCCCCTGAAGGCCAGCGAGTTCCTGCTCACCGCGGTGCGGATGCAGAAGAACGGCCAGGTGCGCATCCACGACGCGGTCTTCATCGAGCGCGGCGAGGACGGCAAGTCCGTCGTCCGGGAGACCCAGGACTTCACGCCCGGCAAGGGCGCCCTGGGCGCCGGGATGTGGGGGCTGCTGCTGGGCACCCTGCTGGGCGGGCCGCTGGGCGGGCTGATCGGGGGCGCCGCCAGCGCCGGGGGCGGGGCGCTGCTGGCCAAGCTCATCGACACCGGCATCAAGGACGAGAAGATCGCCGAGTTGCGGGAGGTGGTGCCGCCGGGCAGGACCGCGCTGGCCCTCCTGCTCAGCCATCTGTCCCTCGCCGATCTGCAGCGCGAACTCGCCCGGTTCCCCGGCGCGCAGTTCGTGGAGTCCGACCTGTACGACGCGGCGATCCACGCGGTCAGGGTGAGCCTCGGCGAGATCGAGGACTGAGGGGCACGCGCCCCGGTCAGGACTCGGCGGCGACGATGTCGAGCGCCTTCTGCAGGTCCTCGGGGTAGGGGCTGGTGAACTCGACGTACTCGTCCGTCGCCGGGTGCAGGAAGCCGAGGCGGACGGCGTGCAGCCACTGGCGGCCCACGCCCAGCCGCGCCGCGAGGGTCGGGTCCGCGCCGTACAGCAGGTCGCCCACGCAGGGGTGGCGCAGCGCCGACATGTGCACCCGGATCTGGTGGGTGCGGCCGGTCTCCAGGGTGATGTCCAGCAGCGACGCCGCCCGGAACGCCTCGATCGTGTCGTAGTGGGTGACAGACGGGCGGCCCCCGGCGACCACCGCGAACCTGCCGTTGCCCGAGGGGTGCCGGTCGATGGGGGCGTCGACCGTGCCGCGGAACGGGTCGGGGTGGCCCTGGACCAGCGCGTGGTAGCGCTTGGTGACCTCGCGCTCGCGGAAGGCGCCCTTGAGCCGGGAGTAGGCCAGTTCGCTCTTGGCCACCACCATGCAGCCGGTGGTGCCCGCGTCCAGCCGGTGCACGATCCCCTGGCGCTCGGCCGCGCCGCTGGTGGCCACGGTGTGCCCGGCGCCCAGCAGCCCGCCGATCACCGTCGGGCCGTTCCAGCCGGTGGTGGGGTGGGCCGCCACGCCGACCGGCTTGTTCACCACGATGATGTGCTCGTCCTCGTAGAGGATCGTCATGCCGGGGACCGGCTCGGGCACCGCCACGGGCGCGGCGGGCGGCGGCGGGAGGAGGACCTCCAGCCAGGCGCCGGCGGTGACCCGGTCGGACTTGGCGACGCCGCGGCCGTCGAGCTGGACGTCGCCGGCGGCGATCACCTCGGCTGCACGGGCGCGGGAGAGGCCGAACAGCCGGGCCAGGGCGGAGTCGACGCGCTCGCCCTCCAGGCCCTCGGGAACGTAGAGGGACCGGTGGCCGCTCATCGCGCGTCCTCCCCCGCGGCGGGAGCGTCGCCGATCTCCCGGGTGCCGTCGAGCTGGTAGCCGCGCCCCGCCAGCAGGACCGCCAGCACCCCGCCGAAGACGATGGCGGAGTCGGCCAGGTTGAACACCGGCCAGTTGACGAAGAACCACCAGTTGGGCCATTCGATCCAGTCGACCACATGGCCCTGGAACCCGCCGGGCGAGCGCAGGAGCCGGTCGACGAGGTTGCCGGTCGCCCCGCCCAGCAGCAGGCCGAGGCTGATCGCCCACGGCAGGCTGTACAGCTGGCGCGCGGTGCGCACGATGGCGATCACCACGCCGATGGCGATGATGGTGAAGACCCAGGTCATGCCGGTGCCGATGGAGAAGGCGGCACCGCTGTTGCGGGTGACCCGCAGCGTGGTCAGCCCGTCCAGCACCTCGATCGGCCGGCGCCCTTCGAGCTGGGCCACCACCAGGGCCTTGGTGGCCTGGTCGATCAGCAGCGCCACGGCCGCCACCACCAGGACGAGGACAAGGCGAGGCCGAGGCCCCGCTCCCGTCTCGGAGGTGGCCCCGGCTCCGTCCTGTTCGTTCTGGGTCTCGCTCAGCGTCGTTCCTCGCGTTGTTTGCATTTCACACACAGGGTCGCACGCGGGAAGGCCTGAAGACGCGCCTTCCCGATGGCCTTGCCGCATTCCTCACAGACACCATAGGTGCCCGTCTCGATTCGCGCGATCGCCCGTTCGTTCTGCTCCAGGAGATCACGTGAGTTGTTGACGAGTGCCAGCTCGTGCTCGCGCTCATAGGTCTTGGCACCCGCGTCGGCCTGGTCGTCGCCCGCGCCCTCGCCGACGTCGGTGCCCTCGGCCGCCTGGGTGCGCGCCGCGGCGATCTCGGCCGCGAGCTCCTCGATCTCGGCGGCCAACCGGGTCCGCACCGCCGTCAGCTCCTCGGCGGTCCAGCGTTCCTCCCCCTCGCGGACCGGAAGTTCCCCTGCCTTCTTGGCCTCCTGGGCCACGCTTGCGGTGCCGGCCATGTCGGTCCCCCTAGCGCTGATCTTGTTTTCGACTGGCAGTGCGGGCAGCATAGGTCTCCCTCCGAGGTACGGCAAACAACGCCGTTTGGTCACCACCCGCATATGCCCCATGACCTCTGGTCAGGAACCACGCAGTTCATCGAGCTTCCGTGTGAGCAGAGTCACATCTCCGTCAACCTCGATGACCTTCTCCCGGCTCGTCGCACCGGAGACCAACCTGACGTCCCTGCGCCGTATTCCCAGCGCCTCGGCGACCGCCGCCAGCGCGGCCTCGGTCGCCTTGCCCTCCACCGCGCGGGCGGCGACCTTGACGACCAGCGCGTCGCCGTGCGTCCCGCCCACCCGGGTGCGCGCCGCGCCGGGTCCCACCCTGATCGCCAGCCTCATGGGCATATTTCACCTTCCCGTGGTGTTCTCCAGGCCGGAAGGCGGCACGGAAACGGGTCGAGCCCGTGTGCGTCCTCCCCGTACAATCGTGACAGTCCATGGCAAGGCAGTGATGAGGCCATCACCTCGGAGCCGCCGGAAGAACGGCAGAGCGCTCAGTAGAACCGGCAGCCGGACGCCAACGAAGCGGATCGCGCCGCCGCGCGATCAAGAAGGGTGGTACCGCGGCCCCTCGGGGTCGTCCCTTCAAGACCGTTCCCGCCTGTCTTGGAGGTCCTGCCGCCGTGTCCTTCCGTCCCCTTCCCGCGCAGGTCGATCTGCCGGCCCTCGAACGCGACCTCCTGCGCCGCTGGCAGGACGAGAAGATCTTCCAGCGGTCGCTCGAACGCAACGCCGACGGCCCCCGCTGGGTGTTCTACGAGGGCCCGCCCACCGCCAACGGCATGCCCGGCGTCCACCACGTCGAGGCGCGCGTCTTCAAGGACGTCTTCCCCCGGTTCAAGACCATGCAGGGCTACCACGTGCCCCGCAAGGCCGGCTGGGACTGCCACGGCCTGCCCGTCGAGGTCGCCGTGGAAAAGGAGCTCGGCCTGTCGG
>JAFACJ010000173.1 GCA_023425615.1 Actinomycetes bacterium | reverse complement strand
TCCTCTGCGGTCTGTTCGCCGAGGTGCTGGGGCTGGACCGGGTCGGTATCGATGACGGGTTCTTCGAACTCGGCGGAGACAGCATCATGGCGATCCGGCTGGTGGCGCGAGCCCAGGCCGCGGGTGTGTCCTTCACCCCGCGCGAGGTGTTCCTGCGCAAGTCGGTGCGGGGACTCGCGGATGTGGCACGCCTCGGAGCCGACGCCCCGGTGGAGGCCGAGCCCGAAGGCGCCGGAATCGGCGTGGTCGAGACGACACCGATCATCGGCTGGCTGACCGAACTGGTCGACCCCGGACGGCTGGCCGGAATCGACCAGTCGACGGTCCTCCGGGTACCGGGCGGACTTGACGTCCGGACGCTGACGGAGGCTCTGCGTGCCGTGATCGACCACCACGACGCGCTGCGCATGAGGCTGTCCCGGTCGGCTCCGGAGCCGCGGCGATGGGAGATCACGGCGCCCGGCAGCGTCCCGGCCGAGGTCCTGCGGGTGGACGTCAGCGGCCTCGATGAGCCGTCTGCCCGCGCGGTCGTCGGCGAACAGACCCGGGCGGCGCAGCGGAGACTGGCACCCGACGAAGGCGTGATGGTCCAGGCCGTCTGGTTCGACGCCGGACCCGACACTCCAGGCTCCCTGCTGCTGCGGCTGCACCACCTCGTGGTGGACGAGGTGTCGTGGCAGATCCTCCTTCCCGACCTCGAACAGGCGTACAAGGACTTGGACGCCGGATCGGCGCCGCGGCTGGAGCCGGTGGGCACGTCGTTCCGGCAGTGGACGCGGAGGCTGGCCGGCGCGGCGTCGGAGCCGGAGCGGGTGGCGGAGCTGCCCCTGTGGACCGGCGTTCTCGACGCGCCGGACCCGCTGCTGGGATCGTGCCCGTTGGATCCGGAGCTCGACGGCCGGGAGACGGTACGGGATCTCACGCTCTCGCTGCCGGTCGAGGAGACCGAACCGCTGCTGACGGCGGTACCGTCCGCCTTCCACGGTGAGATCAACGACGTGCTGCTGACCGGACTCGCGCTGGCGGTGTCGCATTGGCGCGGTACGGCCGAGCGGACGGTGCTCGTCGAGCTGGAGGGGCACGGACGGGAAGAGCAGATCGCCCGAGGGGTGAACCTGTCCCGCACGGTGGGCTGGTTCACCAGCCTGTTCCCGGTGAGCCTGGACCCCGGCCCGTTCCGCTGGCAGGAGGTACGGGAGGGGGGACAGGACGCGGGAGCCGCGGTGAAGCTGGTGAAGGAGCAACTGCGGGCGATCCCCGATCACGGCATCGGCTACGGCCTCCTGCGCTATCTCAACCCGCGGACCCGTGACGTCCTCGCCGAGCGGCAGGCGCCGCAGATCACCTTCAACTATCTGGGGCGGCACATCCGGTCGGAGAGCGGCTCCGGAGGCGACTGGAGCGCGTCGGCCGCGGCGGCGGACGCCGGACCTCCGGTCACCCACGCCATCGAGGTCAACGCCGTGACCGTGGACGGTCCTGACGGTCCGTCGTTGTCGGTGACGTGGTCGTGGCCGTCGCGGTTGTTCTCCGAGGAGCGGGTGCGGGAGCTCGCCGAGGACTGGTTTGCGGCCTTGCGGGGTCTTGCGGCGTATGTGAGTGGTGGGGGCCGGGGTGGCTTCACTCCGTCGGATCTGCCGCTGGTCTCGATGACGCAGGCCGAGCTCGACGATCTGCAGGCGGCGGAACCGTCATTGACCGATGTCCTGCCGCTGTCTCCGCTGCAGGAGGGGTTCCTCTTCCACGCCCTCTATGACGACCAGGGGACGGATGTATACGAAGCCCAATTGGGCTTCGACATCGAGGGCTCCCTGGACGTGGCGGTTCTCCGGGAGGCCGTCCGGGTTCTGTTGGACCGGCATGAGGTTCTGCGGACGGGGTTCTGGCAGCGGCGCGATGGCGGATCTGTGCAGTTCGTCCGGCGCGAAGTGGTGTTGCCGTGGTCCGAGGTCGATCTGTCCTCGCTGAGCCGGTCCGGTCGTGAGGCCGAGGTGGCGAGGCTGGTGGAGTCGGATCGGGTGCGCCGTTTCGCCATGGCCGATCCGCCGTTGGTGCGGTTCACCTTGATCAAGTTGGGTGAGGAACGGTTCCGTCTGCTGTTCACCGGCCATCACATCGTTCTGGACGGCTGGTCCATGCCGTTGCTGATGGCCGAGTTGCTCGAGTTGTACAGCCGGGGCGGGAGCGGCGAGGGCCTGCCGGAGGCGGCTCCCTACCGTGACTATCTGGTGTGGCTGGCCGGCCAGAACCGGGACGAGGCCAAGGCGGCGTGGGCAGAGGCTCTCGGGGGAGTGGACGGGCCGACGTTGGTGGCGCCGCGGTTGCTGGACGCCCCGCCGGTACGGCCGGCCGAGGCGCGGGCATGGCTTCCAGCCGATGTCTCGCGTCGGCTCTCCGCGGTGGCCCGGAGTTGCGGCGTGACGTTGGGTTCGGTGGTGTCGGGTGTGTGGGGAGTGCTGCTGGGGGGTGTGACGGGGCGTTCTGACGTGGTGTTCGGCGCCACGGTGTCGGGTCGTCCCGGGGATGTGCCGGGTGTGGAGCAGATGGTGGGTCTGTTCATCAACACGGTGCCGGTCCGGGTGCGCGTCGATCCGAATGAGTCGTGGGCGGAGCTGCTGGGCCGGGTGCAGGAGGAGCAGTCGCGGTTGCTGGCCTTCCAGTACCTGGGGCTCACCGACGTCCACCGGGTGGCGGGTCATCGTGTGCTGTTCGATACCACGACCATCGTCGAGAACTATCCCGTCGGCGCCCGGGATCTGGCCGAGACCATCGATCATGGCCTGCGCGTGGTGGACGTCGTGGGTTCGGATGCCACTCACTATCCCTTGACCCTGGTGGTGGTGCCGGACGCGGAGCTGGGGCTGAAGCTGGACTACCGCGCGGATCTGTTCGATGAGGATGCCGCCGGGAGGCTGCTGGCCCGTCTGGTCCGGTTGCTCGAGGCCGTGGCCGATGATCCCGGCGCCGCGGTCGGTGAGGTCGATCTGCTTCTGCCGGATGAGCTGCCGCGGCTGCTCACGGACTGGAACGACACCGCGGCGCCCATCCCGGCGGCCACCGTGCCTGAGCTGTTCCAAGCACAGGTGGCGCGGACCCCGGATGCGGTGGCCGTCGTGACCGACGGAGCCTCGCTGACATATGCGGACCTGAACGCGCGGGCGAACCGCCTGGCCCGTTCGCTGGTGTCGAGCGGGGCGGGGCCGGAGAAGTTCGTCGCACTGGCGCTGCCGCGTTCGGCGGATCTGATGGTGGCGCTGCTGGCGGTGCTGAAGGCGGGTGCCGCCTATCTGCCGATCGACACCGGGTATCCGGCCGACCGCGTCGAATTCATGCTGGATGACACCCGCCCCGCCTGCGTGGTGACGACGAGCGCCCTGGCCGGCCTGTCGGAGGGATACCCGCAGATCCTGCTGGACGGGCCCGAGACCGGGGAACGCCTGAGCGCGCTGCCCGGCGATGACCTGACGGACGCGGACCGCCTCGCGGCCCTCGTTCCGGCCCATCCGGCTTACGTCATCTACACCTCCGGCTCCACCGGACGGCCCAAGGGCGTCGTCATCACCCATGACGGCGTCGTCAATCTCTTCCACGACCACGCCGTGAACTTCATCGAGCCCGTCACCCAGGCCGCGGACCGCAGGTTCCGGTTCGGGCTGACGGCGTCGCTGTCCTTCGACACCTCGTGGGAGGGGTTCCTCTGGCTGATCGCGGGCCACGAACTGCATCTGGTCGCCGAGGAGGTCCGGCGGGATCCCGTCCTTCTGTCCGCCTACATCGCCGATCGCGGAATCGACTGCCTCGACCTGACCCCCTCCTACGCCGAGCAGCTGCTGCAGGAGGAGGGAATGACGGAAGGGCCGCTGAGCGTGCTGATGCTCGGCGGAGAGGCCGTCGGCACCGGACTGTGGGACACCCTGAACGAGACGCCCGCGCTCCGGGGCTTCAACTTCTACGGCCCCACCGAATGCACCGTCGACGTGCTCTCCTGCGAGCTGATCGAGAGCGCGACGCCCATGGTCGGCCGCCCGATCGCCAACACCCGGGCCTACGTCCTGGACGACAGGCTCCGGCTCGTGCCCCCCGGCGTGGTCGGCGAGCTCTATGTGGCAGGCGCCGGATTGGCGCGCGGCTACCTCGACCGGCCGGACCTGTCGGCGCAGCGGTTCGTGGCCTGCCCGTACGGTCGCGGCGAACGGATGTACCGCACCGGCGACCTCGTGCGCCGGTCCGCCGGCGGCGACCTGGAGTTCCTCGGCCGCGCCGACGACCAGGTCAAGATCCGCGGGTTCCGGATCGAGCCGGGCGAGATCGAGGCGGTCCTCGCCGCACACCCGTCGGTCGCCCGGCTCACCGTCGTCGCCCGCGAGGACCGGCCGGGCGACCGGCGGCTGGTCGCCTATGCGATCGCCGCCGACGGCGCGGAGATCGACGGCGGAGCGCTGCGCAGGTACGCGGCCGGGGTGCTGCCGGACCACATGGTGCCCGCGGCGGTGGTGGCGCTGGACGCGCTGCCGCTCACACCGAACGGAAAACTCGATCGCGAGGCTCTGCCGGCCCCCGACCACACGGGCCTCACCACCGGGAGCGCCCCGCGCAGTCCGGCCGAGGAGATCCTTTGCGGGCTGTTCGCCGAGGTCCTGGGACTCGACCGGGTGGGGATCGAGGACGACTTCTTCGAACTGGGCGGCGACTCGCTGCTGGCGACCCGGCTGGTGAGCCGCATCAGGGCGACGCTGGGAGCCGAGACGGCGATCCGCGCCCTGTTCGAAGCCCCGACGGTCGAGCTCCTGACCGAGAGGCTGCACGGCGCGCAGGGCACCGGTTCCGCGCTGGAGGTGCTGCTGCCGCTGCGGACCAAGGGGTCACGCCACCCCTTGTTCTGCGTCCACCCGGCCTCCGGCTTGAGCTGGTCCTACGCCGGCCTGCTCAGACACCTGACCCCCGACCAGCCGGTCTACGGAATCCAGGCGCGAAGCATGGAACGGCCGGAGGAGACACCGGACGACATCACGGAGATGGTCCGGGACTATGTCGGGCAACTGCGCTCGGTGCAGGCATCCGGGCCCTATCACCTGCTGGGCTGGTCCTTCGGCGGCATCATCGCCCATGCCA
>JAFACJ010000133.1 GCA_023425615.1 Actinomycetes bacterium | reverse complement strand
CCGCCGCCGAGGCCGCCGTCACGGACCCGTACACGGTGCCCGGCACCGAGTTCAAGGTGGAACTGGCCAAGCGCACGCTGGTACGCGCGCTGCACACGGTCGCGGGGGTGAGGGCATGAGGGTCCTGGAGCGCGTCAAGGTCATCGGCCCCGGCGTGGACCGGGTGGAGGGGCCGCTGAAGGTCACCGGCACCGCCCCCTATCCCAACGACTTCGTCCTCCCCGGCATGGCGCACGCCGCGCCCGTGCGGGCCACGGTCGCCGCCGGGCGGATCACCCGCCTGGACACCGGGGCGGCCGAGACCGCGCCGGGGGTGCTGGCGGTGCTCACCCATCAGAACGCGCCGCGGCTGCGTGACGCGCCGCCGTCCTTCCTCAACACGCCCCCGCCCCCGCTGCAGAACGACCGGATCCTGTACCACGGCCAGTACATCGCCGTGGTCGTCGCCGACACGCCCGAGCGGGCCAGGGAGGCGGCCCGGCGGGTGGAGGCGGTCTACGAGGCCGGGGAACCGCTGCTGGAACTCGACGACCCGCGAGCCGAACGGGTGACGGACCCGTGGGGCAGGGACACCGCGTGGGGCGACGCGCGGGCCGCCCTCGAGAACGCCGACACCGTGGTCGACGCCTCGTACACGACGGCGGAGAACACCAACAACCCGCTCGGCCTGTTCACCACGCTGGCCTCGTGGGACGGCGACTCCCTGACCGTCCACGACGCCACCCAGTGGCCCGTCCAGGTGCGTTCCGTGCTCGCCGCGATGTTCCAGGTGCCCGAGGACGGGGTGCGGGTGCTGGCCCCGTACGTCGGAGGCGGTTTCGGCGCGGGGCTGCGCGTCTGGTCGCACGTGGTCCTGGCCGCGATGGCGGCTCGGTGCACCGGCCGGCCGGTGCGGCTGGAGCTGACCCGCCCGGAGATGTTCACCGGTACGGGCCACCGGCCCGCCACGGCGCAGCGCGTCAGGCTCGGCGCCACCCGCGACGGCCGGCTGACGGCGATCGAGCACGAGAGCCTGTCGACCCTTGCGATCGGGGGCGGCAACGTCGAGCCGTGCGCGGCGGTCTCCACGAGCGCGTACGCCTGCCCGAACGTCACGACCCGCGACCAGCAGGTCACGCTGAACATCCCGTGGACGAACTCGATGCGCGCGCCCGGGGAGGCGCAGGGCAACTTCGCGCTGGAGTCGGCGATGGACGAGCTGTCCTACGCCCTGGGCGTCGACCCGCTGGAGCTGCGGCTGCGCAACTACGCCGAGGTCCACCCGCAGCACGGCCTGCCCTGGTCGAGCAACGCGCTGCGCGAGTGCTACGAGGTCGGCGCCGAGCGGTTCGGCTGGTCGCGGCGCGCGCCGGAGCCGGGATCCCTGCGCGAGAAGGGCATGCTCGTCGGGTACGGCATGGCCTCGGTCAGCTACGCCTGGTACCAGGCGCCCTGCCGGGCCAGGGCGACCGTGCTCGGCGACGGCACCGCCTTCGTGCGCAGCGCCGTGACCGACATCGGCACCGGCACGTACACGATCATGACGCAGCTGTCGGCCGAGCTGCTGGGCCTGGAGCGGCACCACGTGATCTTCGGCCTCGGCGACACCGGTATGCCGCCGGGCCCGCAGGCCGGCGGCTCCGGCCTCACCGGCGCGCTCGGCAACGCCGTGCACCAGGCGTGCCGCAACCTGCTGCGCGCCTTCGTCGAGCTGGCGTCGGCGGATCCTGCCTCGCCCCTAGCGGGCTGCGGCCTGGCGGACGTCGCGGTCTCCGGAGGCCGCATCCACCGGATCGATCAGCCCGGCCATGGCGAGACCTACGCCCGCATCCTCGCCGCGCACGGCCTTCAGGAGCTGAGCGCCGACGGGGAGAGCGCGCCGCGCCGGGCCCAGGACGCCCGGATGGCGCCCGCGGGCGCCTTCGGCGCCAGGTTCGTGGAGGTCGGGGTGGATCCCGAGCTGGGGACGCTGCGCGTGGCCCGTGTCGTGTCGGCGATCGACGGCGGCCGGATCATGAACGAGAAGCTGGCCAGGAGCCAGATCATCGGCGGGACGGTCGGCGGCATCGGCATGGCGACGCTGGAGGAGACGGTGACCGATCCGCGCACCGGGCGTGTCGCCAACGCCACCCTGGGCGACTACCTGGTCCCGGTGAACGCCGACGTCCCGGAGATGGAGGTGCACTTCGTCGGGCTCCCCGACGCCTACACCCCGGTCGGCACCAAGGGCGTCGGGGAGATCGGCCTCGTGGGGATGGCCGCCGCCGTCGCCAACGCCGTCTTCCACGCCACCGGCAGGCGTATCCGCTCCCTGCCGATCACGCTCGACCGGCTGCTGTGACCCGGGCGGCGGTCATGTCCCGTCCACCGGGACGGGGATGCGCGCCTCCACCTTGAAGGACGCGCGGTCCGCGCGGTAGACGTCGCGGGCGAACTCGATGCAGCGGCCTTCGGCCGTGTGGGTGCGGCGGGTCAGGAGGACGCCGGAGGAGGCGCTGCGCACCTTGAGGCGGGTGCAGGAGGCGTCGTCGATGACGATCGACTCGATGACCGCCGACGCGTTCGTCGGCACCACGCCGTAGCGGGTGCGCAGCAGGTGCCACAGGGAGCCGGTGAGGGGCGCCTCCAGGAGGCCGGGGGTGAGCGCGCTGGGGAAGTAGGTGGTCTCCAGGGCGATGGGCTCCTCGTCGGCGAACCTAAGCCGGTGCAGGGCGTGCACGGTCTCGCCCGCGGCGAGGTCGAGCGCCTCGCGGGCCGAGGGGGTGGGCTCGCGCTCCTCGGCCCAGATGAGCTGGGCCGACGGGCGGCGGCCCGCCAGGATGATCTCGTCGGAGAAGCTGCCGACGCTGAAGGGGACCCGCGGTTCGGCGACGAAGGTGCCGCGCGGCGGCCTCCGGTAGACGTATCCCTCGTTCTCCAGCAGCGACAGGGCGTGCCGCGCCGTCATCCGGCTCACGCCGTAGGTCTCGCCGAGTTCGCGTTCGGAGGGCATGAGGGTGTGCGGGGCGAGCTTCTCGCCGGTGATCCGATCGCGCAGCTCCGCGGCGATGGTCACGTACCTCGGTGATGTTTCGGCCCCGTGAAATCTCGTCCCCATGGTTGACAGCCTAAACCGCTTGGACGGTACCTTGCGGTCTACACCACATGGTATATACCAAGAGGGAGGTCGTCATGAGTGAACACACAGCACGCGGAGGCACCGCGGACAGCGAGGAACTTGCACGCTTCGGATACGAGCAGTCGTTCGAGCGGCGGACGGGGAGGTTCGCCTCCTTCGCCGTCGCCTTCGCCTTCGTCTCGATCGCGACCGGCATCTTCACCACCTACGGATCGGTGCTCAACTCCTCCGGTCCGATGGGCATCTGGACCTGGCCGATCGCGGTGGTCGGCCAGCTCGCCGTCGCGTTCGTCATCGGCTCGCTGGCGTCGCGGATCCCGGTGACCGGGTACGCCTACCAGTGGACGTCACGGCTGGCCAACCCCGTGCTCGGCTGGATCATCGGCTGGATCTCGTTCATGTTCCTGTCGGTCGTCGTCGTCGCCGTCGACTACACGGTTGCCTCCACCGTCCTGCCGGTCCTGCTCGACTACACCGCCGACGGCGGCATCACCTGGGCCGTGACCGCGCTGATCCTGCTCGGCCAGGCGGCGCTCGTCGGCGGCTCCACCAAGTGGGCCGAGAAGGTCAACAACACCGCCGTGTCCGCCGAGCTCGTCGGCATGGTGCTGCTCACGGT
>JAFACJ010000064.1 GCA_023425615.1 Actinomycetes bacterium | reverse complement strand
GTAGTGGACACAGGGCTGCTCGACACCGCCGATGAGCTCCTAGCCCGCGATCCCGGTGCAGGCCCCGGCTACCTCCGCTTCTACGACTGCGGATGGGGGGACCTTCAACGCGCCACCTGCTACACATTCGGGGGCCGCCCCGACACCGCCATCACCATCCTCAACGCCCGCCTAACCGCCCTCCCCAGCACCCATCACCGAGATCGCGCTATCCATCACACCCGCATCGGCACCGCGCACGCCGCTACCGGCACCGCCGACGCAGCCGCGATAGCCGCCATCGCCGGTCTGGCCGAAGCCCAGCGTGCCGGGTCCCAACACGCACTCGCGGAGCTGAAGGCCCTCAACGGTCTACTCGTTGCCCGCTGGCCAGACCAACCCAAGGTTCGCGAGTTCAATGAAGCTCTGGCCGCGGCGTAGAGAAGCGAATGCCCCTTTTCTGCGGTGCTGATTTAGGGGAGGGGCATCGCAGATCGGCTAGTAGCCTGTCCTGCGCCTGAAATTCGCTACTTAAGTATGTGCGGTGTTGTTGTGGCGAATCGGGCGCGGCTGCGGTCGGGATCAAGCTGAGCGAGGTCGAGCGTACTCGGCTGGTCGGCGTGCCGGTGGAGTCGTCGGCGCTGGCGTCTCGGGCGAGGATCGCGCCGGCGTGTGCTGAGAGCGGGCCAGTAGCGCGCAGGCCGCACGGGATCTGGGGTTGCCGGTGGCGACGGTGCGCAAGCGGCGGGCGGCGTTCGCGCGGGGGTGCGATGGGCGAAGGCGGGCGCTGTCGCGCAAGGCGAAAGGCTCCCGGCAACCGGGGCAAGGCCCGTCTGAAGGTAGCCCGCGCCCATGCCCGGATGGCCGATCGGGACGGCGCGGGCGAGGCCCATGTGAACTCCGACCACTTCCGCGCCGCGCTGGAGACGATGCGCCCCCTCGTCCAGCGGGCGCCTCAGATCGTCAGCACCGTGATCGAGGGCGCCGACGGCTGGAGCAGGATGGGGGAACTCGGCATCGACTGACGCCGGGCGGGCCGCGGGAGAGGAGAACGCCTCCCCGCGGTCGCAGGGAGGCGGTGGCCGGTCGGCCGGCGGTGGCCGGGCCCGGTGCTCATCCCGCTTTGAGGGTGGTGAGGAGGTTGCGGAAGGTGGGCGCGGATACGGTGAGGTGGCCGTGGCCGGTGTTCTTGGAGTCCCGCAGGCCAACCTTTGCGGGTCCGAGGTCCGCGACCTCGACGCAACTCCCGGTGGAGTTGCTGTGGCTGGACTTGCGCCAGTCGGGGGTTGGCATCACGTCTTCTCCAGGTACTTGCGGATGAAGTCCCTCGTCTCGTGCTCGGGGAGCGCGAGTTGGCTGAGACGCTCGTAACGTAGCGCGAACAAGTCCACTTCGGCGACATCCGAGATGAGTCTCCACCCCTGGGCCGCTTCGGTGTAGGCCATCGATGGAACGCCGGCCGCGAAGGACATGATCTCAAAGGGACCGTCCAAGCCCGAATGAAACCGTCCCCGGCGGATCGCCCGCAGACCGATGTTGTCTCGCTTGGAAAATTCAAGGAGTCGGTCGAGTTGGGCGTGCATTATTTCGTGGTCTCTATCGAAGCGGTCGAGAACTCCCTCATCTATCAGCACCCAGAGGTAGGGGCCGCCGTCTGTCAGGAAGCGCTCCTGTCGCCTCATGCGGGCTTCGACTTTTGCGTCTACATCGGTCTGTCCAGAGGCGTGGAAGACCTCTCGGGCGTACTCCGGCGTCTGCATGAGTCCAGGGACCAGCAGGGGTTCCCAGACGCGGAGTGCGGTGGCCCTCTCTTCGTGCTCCTGGTGCGCCTCGTACCAGTCCTCGGTCTGCTCGCGGCCCGCGTGGAAGACGAGCACTTCCCATCGGCCTATCGTGCCGGGCCGGGGGGTGCGGTCGAGGTGGGGGCGCTGATCGGAGGGGAGTGCGCCCGGAAGGAACGACCGTTCGTAGGCGTCGAGTAGCCGTGCCTGGTCGGGCTTGAGCCGCATGACGCCGTGTTCGATTTTGGAGACCGTGGATTTGTCGCAGTGGAGGATCTGGCCGAACTGGGTTCCGGTGAGACCGAGGACGGTACGGAATTGCCGTATTTCGGAGGCGATGTGGTGCCACAAGGAGGAGCGGGGGTCCGGGTATTCTGAGCCGTACACAGCACCTCCGGGGGTTTTGGGTGGTTGCAGGGGTTGTCGAGGCTCGCTGCAAATCGTGGACAGGGTAATTCATCGCGTCCGTCCTTGCCCGGTAAAGCGAGTGATTTTCCGTGAAAGCTCATGCGGGAAACCCGATATGGGGGCTTGGTCAGACCCTTCGGAAGAAAGTCTGTTTTAGGTCTTTTAGGGAGAAAGCCTCCCCGCGGGCGACGCGGGGAGGCCGGTGGGGCGGCGGGGTGTTCAGCCGTTGGTGGGGAAGCCCAGGTTGACGCCGCCGTGTGACGGGTCGAGCCAGCGCGATGTCACGGCCTTGGTGCGGGTGTAGAAGTGGACGCCTTCGGTGCCGTGGGCGTGGCTGTCGCCGAAGAGGCTGGCCTTCCAGCCGCCGAAGCTGTAGTAGGCCATCGGCACGGGGATCGGCACGTTGATGCCGACCATCCCGACCTCCACCTCGTTCTGGAAGCGCCGGGCCGCGCCGCCGTCGTTGGTGAAGATGGCGGTGCCGTTGCCGTAGGGGTTGGCGTCGAGCAGGGCCATGGCCTCATCGAACGTCTTCACCCGCACCACCGACAGGACGGGCCCGAAGATCTCGTCCTTGTAGCAGTCCATGCCGGGCGTGACGCCGTCGATGAGGGTGGGCCGCAGCCAGAAGCCGTCACCGGACGGCAGCCCCTCGCGCCCGTCCACCACCAGCGTGGCGCCCTGCTCCACCGACGACGTCAGGTACGAGGCGACCTTGTCGCGGTGCGCGCGGGTGACGAGCGGCCCCATCTCCGAGGCGGGGTCGTCCCCGGGGCCCGTCACCAGCGCCTCCATCCGGGACTTGATCTTCTCCAGGAGGGCGTCGGCGACCGGTTCGACCGCCACGAGCACCGAGATGGCCATGCAGCGCTCGCCCGCCGAGCCGAAACCGGCGTTGACGGCGGCGTCCGCGGCCAGGTCCAGGTCGGCGTCGGGGAGCACGACCATGTGGTTCTTGGCGCCGCCGAGCGCCTGGACGCGCTTGCCGTTGCGCGCGGCCGTCTCGTAGATGTACTGGGCGATCGGCGTGGAGCCGACGAACGACACCGCCTTGACGTCCTTGTGCTCCAGCAGCGCGTCCACCGCCACCTTGTCGCCGTGCACGACGTTGAAGACGCCGTCGGGAAGCCCCGCCTCGGCCCACAGTTCAGCGAGTTTCAACGCGGCGGACGGGTCCTTCTCCGACGGCTTCAGCACGAACGTGTTGCCGCAGGCGATGGCGACGGGGAACATCCACATCGGCACCATGGCGGGGAAGTTGAACGGCGTGATCCCGGCGACCACGCCGAGAGGCTGCAAGATCGAGTAGGCGTCCACCTTCGTGGAGACGTTCTCCGAGAAGCCGCCCTTGAGCAGGTGCGGGATCCCGCAGGCGAACTCCACGACCTCCAGCCCGCGGGCCACCTCGCCCGCGGCGTCGGAGACGACCTTGCCGTGCTCGGAGGAGATGAGCCGTGCGATCTCCTCCGCGTCCCGTACGAGCAGTTCGCGGAACCGGAACAGCACCTGCGCGCGCCGGGAGAGCGACGCGTCGCGCCACTGCGGGAACGCGGCCTTGGCGGCGGCGACGGCCTCGCCCACGTCGGCCGTGGAGGCGAAGTCCACGGTGCCGGAGACGACACCCGTCGCCGGGTTGTAGACATCGCCACGGCGTGCCGCGGTGCCCGTCCAGGGTTTGCCGTTGATCCAGTGCGTCACATGCTTGGTCATGGGGCGATCGCCTCCAGCGAGTCGACGAGGATCCTGAGTCCTTCTGCGGCCTCCTCCGAGGTGAGGGTCAGCGGCGGGGCCATGCGCATGACGTTGCCATACAGGCCGCCCTTGCCGACGAGCAGCCCCCGCTGTCGTGTCTCCTCCAGCATCCGGGCGGCCAGCGCGGGGGAGGGGTCGCCGGTCTGCGGGTCGACCAGGTCCAGGGCGAACATCAGGCCCTTGCCCCGCACGTCGCTGACGTGCGGGAAACGCGGTGCGGCGGCGCGCAGCCCGTCGATGATGAAGGTGCCCTGGGTGGCCGCGTTGGCCTGGAGGTCGTGGGAGAGCACGTAGTCCAGGGTGGCGTTGGCGGCGGCCATGGCGATCGGGTTGCCGCCGAAAGTGGACAGGCCGATGGCGTGGGGGGCGTCCATGAGGTCGCCGCGCGCCACGACGCCGCCGACGGCGAAACCGTTGCCGAGGCCCTTGGCGAACGTCATCGCGTCGGGCGTCACGCCGTGGTTCTGGATGCCGAAGAAGGCGGAACCGGTGCGGCCCCAGCCCGTCTGCACCTCGTCGGCGATGAAGAGGATGCCGTGCTCGTCCAGCACTTCCTTGTAGGCGGCGAACAGCCCGTCGGGGGCCATGGTGAAGCCGCCGACGCCCTGGATGGGCTCGGCGATCAGCGCCGCGACGTCGCCTCCGGTCGCCGTGGCGAGCACATGGCGCAGGTCCTCGACGCAGACCTTGACGTAGTCGGAGTCCGAAAGGCGCGCGAACTGCGGCAGGTGCCTGTCGGCGCCGTGCAGGAAGGTCGTGTTGAACGGCGTCAGCCCGCTGTTCTTCCAGGCCCGGTTGGAGGTGACGGCGGTCGCGGCGAACGACTTGCCGTGGTAGCTCTGGCGCATCGCGAGGACCTGGTTGCTCTTGCGCGCGTAGGTGGCCAGCAGCAGCGCCGCCTCGTTGGCCTCGGTGCCGGAGTTGGTGAAGAACACCTTGGCGTCGGGGATGCCGGACAGCCGGGCGATCTTCTCGGCGAGCTCCACCTGCCCGCGCAGCAGGTAGAGCGTGGAGGTGTGCACGACGCCGGTGGCGAGCTGGCGTTCGACTGCCTCACGGACCTCGGCCACGTCGTAGCCGATCATGTTGGTGAGGATGCCGGCGAAGAAGTCGAGGTAGGAGTCGCCCGCGCCGTCGACGACGCGGTTGCCCTTGCCGCCGACGATCTCGATGGGCCGGTCGTAGTAGAGGGCCATCCATTGCGGCATGACTGCCCGGTGGCGGGCCAGCAGTTCGGACATGTGGCAAGTCTTTCCCCGTGGCCGTGACTGAACCAAGGGGCAGACTGTCGGTGATGGAAGGCATCGTCTTACAGGTTGTCGATCGAGCCCGGTTGACAATGTGTCAATACGGTGGCCGTGTCCTTTGACATGCTGTTCTAGGATGAGGCCACATGCTTCCCACTCTGGCCGACGTGCTCGAACTGGAGCCGGTGCGCCGCGGCCTCCCCGAGGTGGTGGCCGGCGCCGACCGCCTCGACTCCCCGATCCGCTGGGTGCACGTCGCGGAGATCGCCGACATCGCCCCGCTGCTGCGCGGCGGCGAACTGGTGCTGACCACCGGCATCGGCCTCCCCGGGGAGGCGTCGCGGCTGCGGGAGTATGTCGCGGCCCTGGTCGAGGCGGGCGTCAGCGGGCTGATGGTCGAGCTCGGCCGCCGCTACCGGCGGGAGCTGCCCACGGCCCTGGTGCGGGCGGCCGAACGGCTCGGCCTGCCGGTGGTCGTCCTGCGCCGCGAGACGCTCTTCGTCGATGTGACGGAGGCCGTCCACGCCGGCATCCTCGACGCCCAGCTCGCCGAACTGCGCGCCTCGGAGCGGCTGCACGAGATCTTCACCCGGCTCAGCGTGGAGGGCGCCTCACCGGGCGAGGTGGTGCGGCAGGTGGCCCAGCTCGCCGGGCACCCGGCCGTCCTGGAGAACCTCTCCCACCAGGTGCTGGCCGTCGACGCCGCGGGGCACGACCCGGCGGGGCTGCTCGGCTCCTGGGAGAGCAGGTCGCGCGCGGTGCGCGCCGACGGCAGGACCGGCTACGACGAGGCGTCCGGCTGGCTGGTGACCACCGTCGGGGCCAGGGGCGAGGACTGGGGCCGCCTCATCGTCACGCTGGGCGTCCCGCCGTCGGCACGCGAGACCGTGCTGATCGAGCGCGCGGCCACGACCCTGGCGCTGGGCCGCCTGCTGGACCGGCAGGAGGCGGCGCTGGAACGCCAGGCGCACGGGACGCTCATCAGCGGCATCCTCACCCACGCCTACTCCGACCCCCAGGAGGCGGCGGCCCGCGCCCGCGCGCTGGGCGTGCGGCTGTCGGGGCGCCGGCTGCTCGGCGTGGTCGTGCGTGCCATGGCGGAGCCGCCGCCCGAGGACCTCACCGACCTGGCCGAGGCCGTCGCCGCCGCGGCGCGCAGGGCCGAGTTGTCGGCGCTGGTCGGCATCCTGGACGAG
>JAFACJ010000038.1 GCA_023425615.1 Actinomycetes bacterium | reverse complement strand
CCTGGAGGCCGTGGCCGCCGCCCTGGAGCCGCGGGTCGCCGAGATCGCCGCGCTGGAGTCGTTCGCGACCGGTGTGCCGATCCGCCAGACGCTGCCGCTCGGCATGATCGTCACCGGCTCGTTCCTGCTCGCCGCCGGCCAGCTGCGCGAGGGGTGGCTGTCACGGACCCTGGAGCGCGAGGACGGCAACACCACCGAGGTGCACCTGCTGCCCTGGGGCCCGGCGCTGTGCCTGACCGCCTGGAACGCGCCCGCCCCCACCGGCGCCCACAAGATCGCCAACGCGCTGGCCGCGGGCTGCCCCGCCCTGTTCAAGGCCAGCGAGTACGCACCGTACGGCAGCCAGCTGATGGCGGAGGTCATCGCCGAGGCGCTGCGCGCCGAGGGCGTCCCCGACGGGGT
Source organism: Actinomycetes bacterium (assembly GCA_023425615.1). Lineage (GTDB taxonomy): Bacteria > Actinomycetota > Actinomycetes > Streptosporangiales > Streptosporangiaceae > Actinocorallia. The sequence goes on along the minus strand of JAFACJ010000038.1, from coordinate 2,490 downwards.
CTTCCAGTTCCTGCACGGCGGGCCAGGCGTCGGGGGCCGGATGGTCAACGACGCCCGGGTCCGCGCCGTCTCCTTCACCGGCGGCGCCAAGGGCGGGCAGGCGATCGCCGCCGCCTGCGCCACCGGGCACAAGCCGGCCCAGCTGGAACTGGGCGGCAACAACCCGCTGGTGGTCATGCCCGACGCCGACGTCGCCGCCGCCGCGCGCGGCGTGGTGGACCTGCTGACCACCCTCAACGGGCAGTGGTGCCGCGCGCTGGGAAGGCTCATCGTGCCCGCCGCGCTCGCCGACGACCTGCTCGCCGCGGCACTCGAACGGCTGGCCTCCCTGCGCGCGGGCGACCCGCTGGCCGAGGACACCGACTACGGGCCACTCGTGCACTCCCGCCACCGCGACCTCGTCGTCTCCCAGCGCGAGGCGCTCGGCGGCACCGTCCACAGCACCACGCGCGTTCCCGAGGGCACCAACCACCTGGCTCCGGCGCTGGTCACCGGAGTGCCCGAGGAACTGGCCCGGGAGGAGATCTTCGGGCCCGTCGCCACCGTCCACCCCTACACCGACGTCGAGGAGGCAGTCGCGCTGGCCAACGCCACCGCCTACGGGCTCGAAGGCTATGTGTTCGGCACCGACGAGGAGCGCGCGCTGTCCGTCGCCCGCCGGATCCGCGCCGGCGAGGTGAAGGTGAACGGCTCCAGCGTCATGAGCCTGCACCTGTTCGCGCCGCGCCCGGCCTGGGGGCACTCGGGCCTCGGCGAGGAGGGCACGGCCGAGACGCTGCGCTTCTTCACCAACCCGCGGGTCACCGGCGTCGAGGGCGGGTTCGCCCTGCACTCGCGGGAGGCGTGATGCGCGTCGTCATCGCCGGGGCGGGGCCGGTCGGGCTGACCGCCGCGGTGGCGCTGGCCCGCCGCGGGTTCCAGGTGAAGGTGCTGGAGGCGGGGGACACCCTGGCCGCCGAGTCCCGCGCCTCGACCTACCATCCGCCCACGCTGGAGATGCTCGCCGAGATCGGCGTCCTCGACGCGCTGATGGCGCGGGGCCTGGTGTCGCACACCTTCCAGTACCGCGACCGCGGCGGCGGCGTGGTCGCCGAACTCGACCTGCGGATGCTGGCCGACGACACCCCCTACCCCTACCGGGTGCAGTGCGAGCAGAGCAAGCTCACCCCCATCCTGCTGGAGTCGCTGCGCGGGCTGGGCGGCGAGGTCGTCTTCGGCGCGCCCGTCGTCGACGTCGTCCAGGACGGTGACGGCGTCACCGCCGTCACCGAGGACGGGTCCGCCCACGCCGGTGACTGGCTGCTGGGCGCCGACGGCTCCCACTCGCGGGTCCGCAAGGCGCTGGACGTGCCGTTCGAGGGCATCACCTACCCCGAGCGGTTCCTCGTCGCCTCCACCGAGGAGGACCTGGAGTCGCTGCTGCCGGGGATCGCCGCCGTCAACTACGTCTTCGACCCCGAAGAGTGGCTGGTGCTGCTGCGCACCCCCGACCACTGGCGGGTGCTCTTCCCCACGCCCGACGACACTCCCGACGAGGTGGAGCTCGCACGGCTGCCCGAGCGGCTGCGGGGCGTCGCCGACACCGACTGGAAGGTCGCCCACGCCACCCTCTACCGGGTGCACCAGCGGGTCGCCTCCCGGTTCCGCACCGGCCGCGCGGTGCTCATCGGCGACGCCGCCCATGTCAACAACCCGCTCGGCGGGATGGGCCTGAACAGCGGCATCCACGACGCCTTCGCCGTCGCCGCCGCGCTCGGCGACGACGACGCGCTGGACCTGGCGTGCGCCCGCCGCCGCGAGGTGGCCACCTCGTTCGTGCAGAAGATCACCCACACCAACTGGGAGCAGCTCAGGGACCCCGAGCGCCACCGCGCCGACCTGCGCGCCCTGGCGTCCGACCCGGTCCGCGCCCGCGCGCACCTGCTGCGCACCTCGATGATCGCCTCCCTGCGCGATCCCGCCTCCGGGCGTGCCGGGTGAGCGGCTGGATCGAGCGGGAGAACCCCGCGCGGCTCGGCGAGACCGTGGGGCGGGTGCCGGTGTCCGACGCCGCCGCCGTCGATGCGGCGGTGCGGGCGGCGGACGCGGCGCAGCGGTCCTGGGCGCGGGTACCGGTCGCCGAGCGCGTCACCGTGCTGCGGGAGGCCGCCGACGCCTTCGACGACGAGGAGACGGCGGTCCTGCTGGCGCGCGAGAGCGGCAAACCGATCGGCGACTGCCGCGGCGAGCTGCGGTTCTCCGGCGTCTTCCTGCGCTGGGTCGCCGAGCGGGCGCCGGAGGTGCTGGCCGACGCAGAGACCGACGACGCCTCGGGGCGGCTGCTGCTGCGGCGGCGCCCCTACGGGGTGGTGGGGGCGATCACCCCGTGGAACGCGCCGGTCATCCTCACCATGCTCAAGGTCGGCCCGGCGCTGGCGGCCGGCAACGCCATCGTGGTCAAGCCCTCGCCGCTGGCCCCGCTGGCGGTCTCCCGGCTGCTGTCCCGCTTTC
>JAFACJ010000033.1 GCA_023425615.1 Actinomycetes bacterium | reverse complement strand
GTCCCGCGGTGATGGTCAGGGCACTGGCGGCCGGCGCCTACGGACTGCTGCTGTACGGCTGCTTCGACGCCGCCGACCTGGCGGGCGCGGTCGGCGCCGCCGCGCGGGGCCGCGCCTTCCTCTCGCCCCCGGCCGCCACGGCGCTGGTGGAGTGGCTGCACTCCCGGTCCCCCGCGGGGGCGGGCAGGCTGCGGAACCCGGTGCACGAGCTCACCCCGCGGGAGGCGGAGATCATGGAGCTCATCGCCCAGGGGCAGGACAACCGGAGCATCGCCGCGCGGCTCTTCATCTCCGAGAAGACCGTGAAGAACCACGTCCACCAGATTTACCGCCGTCTCAAAGCGGACAATCGCCAGCACGCTGTTGCCCGATGGCGGGATATCGGGGAATTCCCAACGGCATATCCCGCCGCCGAGTGATTTTACGCCATCGGTCCTAGGACCGGACTATTCCTGATTTGGGTCCGCGTTTGCCGGACCTTGACCCTTGTGATGCTCGACCCTACTGAGGGCAACCAGTCGATCACAGGGAGAGTCGTGGTGAAAGGTCCGGTCCTCAGGACCCTGTCGGTGCTCGCGCTCACGGCGGGACTCCTCGCCTCGCCGCAGGCGGCGCGCGCGGCGGGCCCGCGATTCGATCTGAAGGTGCTCGTCGTCACCGACGGAGGCCCCTCCGTCCAGGCGATGATCGAGCAGCTCAAGGCCGAAGGGGTCCCCTATCGGGTCGTCGACCTGAACGACGGCGCGCGGCCCGTCATCGACACCGCCTTCTTGCAGGACACCGTCTCCGGCGCGCCGCGCGCCAAGTACCAGGCCGTCGTCCTGCCCAACGGCAACCCCTTCCAGAACGCCGCCGAGATGGCCGCGATCACGGCTTTCGAGCAGCGGTTCGGCATCCGCCAGCTCAGCTCGTACGTCTACCCGAACGCCGACACCGGACTCGCCACACCGAGCTACGCCGGAGCCCTCGACGGAGCCTCCACGACCCTGACGGCCGCGGCCAAGGCCGGCGCGTTCCGCTACCTCAAGGGCCCCGTGCCGTTCGAGGACCTCCTCCCCGGCACCACGGAGACCTACGGCTACCTGGCGGCACCCCTCCCCGACGGCGACGGGACGCACTTCGAGCCGTACCTGACCAAGGACGGGGACGTCCTCGCGGGCGTCTACACGCACGACGACCGCAGCGAGATGGTGCTGACCTTCAGCGCCAACACCTACCAGACCCAGTTCCGCGCCCTCGCCCACGGACTCGTCACCTGGCTGACCAAGGGCGTCCACCTCGGCCTCAACCGGCAGTACTTCAGCGTCCACGTGGATGACGTGTTCGCCGCCGACTCCCGTTGGAGCACCGCACAGAACTGCACGCCCGGCGAGGACTGCGCCGACCCGAACACCACGACGCAGAACATCAGGATGACCCCCGCCGACGTGACGTACGCCGTCAACTGGCAGACCCAGCGCAACTTCGTGTTCGACATGTACTTCAACGGCGGAGGCAGCAACGACGTCGTCCAGGAGAACGGCTCCGACCCCCTCCTGACCGCCTTCCGGCAGAACAAGGCCAAGTTCCGCTTCTCCAACCACACCTTCAACCACACGTACCTGGGCTGCCAGCAGGACCTCACCGTCCGTCCGTGGGTCTGCAAGAAGAACGCCCAAGGCCAGACGCTCTGGGAGACGCGCCCCTACATCCGCTCGCAGATCGCCGACAACCACACCTGGGCGACGCAGAAGGGCTTCACTTCCGAGTGGGATGAACTCGTCACGGGCGAGCACTCCGGGCTGAAACTGCTGCCGCAGCAGCCGCAGGACAACCCGAACCTGCTCACCGCCGTCGCCGACACCGGCGTGAAGTGGCTCGGCTCGGACGCCTCCCGCGACTTCGACCAGCGCCAGGTAGGCCCTGCGCTGACCGTCCCCCGGTACCCGATGGCCAACTACTTCAACGTCGGCACCGCCGCCGAGATGGTCGACGAGTACAACTGGGTCTACACCAGCCGCGCCGACGGCGGCAGCGGCATCTGCGAGGACAACCCCCAGACGGTCACCTGCATCGAGCCACTCGACCCGGCCAACGGATACACCGACCACATCATCCCCCTGGACGCGCGGATCACCCTCTCGCACATCCTGCGCAACGACCCCCGGCCGCACTACGTCCACCAGTCCAACCTCGCCGAAGGCAGGATCCTGTACCCGCTGCTGGACAAGGTCCTGGGCGACTACAACGCGGTGTTCGCCGCCAACAGCCCCCTGGTCAACCAGCGGATGCGTGACAACGGGGCCGAACTCAAGCGGCAGGCGGCCTGGAACGACGTGAAGAACAACGTCACCGCCTACTGGCAGGACGGCAAGATCTACGTCTCCGGAGCCGGAAGCGCATACGTGCCGGTCACGATGCCGGAAGGCACCAAGTACGCGCCCGGGACGCTGCTCGGCGGACTACTGGGCGGGCTGCTCGGCACCAACGTCTTCGGCGTCCAGTACGGCGGCGAAAGGTCGGACTACCAGACCGGGAACATCACGCTGACGGTCGGTGCGACGACCGTATGAACATCACCCTGGTCACCGAAGGCACCTACCCCCACGGCCCGGGGGGAGTGAGCGTCTGGTGCGACCAGCTCGTCCGCGGCATGCCCGAGCACACCTTCCAGGTGGTGGCTCTGACCGCCACCGGCACCGAGCCACTCGCCTGGAAGACGCCACCGCACGTCACCGTGGACGCCGTCCCCCTGTGGGGCGCCACACCCGCCGGACGGCTCCCGGCAGGCTCGTCGGCACGGCAGGCCGCACGGCTCTGCCGGGCACTGTTCGACCTGATCCTGGACGGCGGGCCCTCCCAAGCCTTCCCCACCGTGCTGCGCTCCCTCTACGAGGCCGCCCGGCAGGGGCGGCTGACGGCCGCCCTCAACGCCGAAGAGTCGGTCGCAGGGCTCATGGAGGCGTGGAGCGAACACCCCCTCCCGGAAGGCATCACACCGACCGTGTACGACGCCCTGACGGCTGTCTCCTTCCTGGAGCACATGCTGCGCCCGCTGCACCACCCGGCGGTGAAAGGCGACGTCACGCACGCCGTCTCCAACGGGGTGGCCGTCCTGCCTGCGCTGGCGGCCAAGTGGACGTACGGGACCCCGCTATGCCTCACGGAACACGGCATCTACCTCCGGGAGCGCTACCTCGGCTACGGCAAGGGCTACACCTGGCCCGTCAAGGCGTTCCTTCTGGGATTCCAACGGCTGCTCTGCGAGACCGGATACCGCTCCGCCGACCTGGTGACCCCCGGAAACCGCTACAACCAGCGGTGGGAGGTGCGCTGCGGCGCGTCTCCCGAACGGATCAGGACGGTCTACAACGGCGTCGACCCGGCGTTGTTCCCGCCCGCCGAAGCCGAACCGGACCGGCCTACGTTGAGCTGGGCCGGTCGCGTGGACCCCATCAAGGACCTGGAGACCCTGATACGAGCGTTCTCCATCGTCCACGAGCACCTCCCCGAAGCCCGTCTGCGGCTCTTCGGTGGGGGAGACGCCGACTACCGGGCCCGCTGCGAACAGTTGGCCGCCGACCTGGACGTCGCAGCACACGTCACCTTCGAAGGCCGGATCGCGAACATCCGTGACGCGTACGTGGCCGGCACCGTCGTGATGCTCTCCAGCATCTCCGAAGGCTTCCCCTACACCCTCATCGAGGCCATGGCCTGCGGTCGCCCCACCGTCTCGACCGACGTGGGAGGCGTCAGCGAGGCCGTGACCGGAGACCCCGGCCTGGCGGACGAGGAATGCGGGTTCGTCGTCCCGCCGCGCGATCCCCGAGCGATGGCCGAGGCCGCCTTGCGTCTGCTCCACGACCCCGAACTACGCCACAGCATGGGAGAGACCGCCCGCCGCAAAGCGCTGGAGTTGTTCACCGTCGACCAGACGGTGTCCTCCTTCCGCGACATCTACCGCGACCTGGCGCGGGAGAAGACGCCATGACCGAAGTGCTGATCAGGCCCGCTCCGCCCGCACGACCGGACGTCATGGAACTAGCGGAGGAGATGCGGGACGTGCTCACCGGAGCCGTAGACGTCCTGGAAGTGACAGCGGGCCTCGAAGCCAAGGGCATAGGCGACCGCACGGCCCACCGCTACGGCTACCCGGATGTCTTCGCACTCGCCGCCCACCTCTACGAGGTCACGGTACGCAGACCGGCGTTCGCCAAACCCGCGGCCAACCCCTGGACCCACGACGGACCCCCGTGGCGGAGCGGCGGACGGCATGCCCTGCGCGGCCTTCTGTTCGGACTGCCCGGCCTGGGGTACATGGCGGCAGGGCCATTGCTCGGCGAGAGAACGGCGGGACTGGTCCTCATCCTGGCGCTGGTGATGTGCTGGCCGCTCAGCCAGGGGCTCGCCGCCCTCGCCTACTCCCGGAACGAGCCGCGTGCCGCACGTCGGGTGCTCGCCATCGGCATCCTGGCCGGAACCCCGGCGATGGCACTGGTCTGCGTGCTGCTCGGCGCCGCCCTCGGCACGGGCACGGGTGTGGTGGCGCTCGCCTGCGCGCAGAGCTTCTACCTGCTGGCCGCGACCGCGGCCCTGGCGACCGGAGGCGAAGTCCGACTGCTGCTGGCGCTGCTCCCCGGAACGGCGATGACCTGCGCCGACGCGCCGGGACAGCTCCTCCTCGTCGGCTGGACGGTCACCGGACTGGCCGTCGCGGCACTCGCCTACGAACGCACACGCGGCGGTACGGCCTGCGGAGTGTCCTGGATCAGCCTGCGTGCAGCTGCGCCGTACGCGTTGTTCGGACTGCTGTCGGGCGGGCTGCTCACCTTCACGATCATCGCTTCTTACGCCGGATACGGGCAACCTCCCCAGGCCATGAGCACCGCGATGGTGGCGCTGTCGGTGTCGATGGGGCCCGCTGAAGGGGCCCTGTACGCCTTCCGGGCACGCGGCCACGAGTTCCTCCAGGAAGCGCGCAGCCTGCGTGAGTTCGCCATGGACGCCCGGATGGCCGTCATCGAGCTGGTCGCACGGTTCCTCGCGGTCCTCGCCTTCCTACTGGGAGTCGCCCTCTCCGCCACCAGCCCGTCCCCGGGGCTCCTTCAGGTGGCGGCCTGCGTCCTCCTCCTCGGCGGGGCACTGGTCCTCGCCCTGCTGCTTCAGTCCTGCGGGCAGACGGCCGCCGCACTGGCCTGCTGCGCCGCCGCACTCGTGTGGGAGACGGCCGTCCTGGTCGTGGTGGGGCCCCCGCCGGCGGTCGTGCAGTTCTGCGGTGCCGTGGCGCTGTTCATCGTCCTGCTCGCCTACGCCGTGGACGCCCTGGGACGCGCCACGGCCCACCGTTGAAAGAGAGAAACCACATGAACGAACGCGTCGCCGTCACGGGAGCGGACGGTTTCATCGGCTCCCACCTCGTGGAACTCCTCGTCACCCGAGGCCACCGGGTCCGCGCGCTCGCGCAGTACAACTCCTTCGGGTCCTGGGGATGGCTCGACACACTGCCACCCGACGTCCTCGCACACGTAGAAGTGCAACTCGGCGACGTACGTGACGCGGGCTCCGTCAACACACTCCTGGCGGGAACCGAGACGGTGTACCACCTGGCCGCGCTCATCGCGATCCCGTACTCCTACCAGGCACCCCGCTCATACGTGGAGACGAACGTCATCGGCACGCTCAACGTGCTGGAAGCCGTCCGCACCCTCGGCCTCCGCCGCATGGTGCACACCTCCACCAGCGAGACGTACGGGACGGCACGCAGCGTTCCCATCGCCGAATCGCACCCGCTCCAGGCGCAGTCCCCCTACGCGGCGTCCAAGGCGGCGGCGGACAAGCTCGCGGAGAGCTACCACGCGAGCTTCGAGACGCCCGTCGTCACGCTGCGCCCGTTCAATACCTTCGGTCCGCGCCAGTCGGCTCGGGCGTTCATCCCGACGGTCATCTCCCAGCTCGCGGCGGGCGCCTCCGCCGTGAAAGTCGGCTCACTCACCCCCACCCGCGACTTCACCTTCGTCCGCGACACCGCCGCCGCCTTTGTCGCCGCCGCGACCGTCCCCGGCCTCGAAGGGCGGCTGTTCAACGCGGGCACCGGCCGGGAGGTGTCCATGGGAGACCTCGCACGCACGATCGCCGCCCTCATGGACCGCGACGACGTCGAATTCGTCACCGAGAACGTCCGCCAGAGGCCCGGCAGGTCCGAGGTGATGCGCCTCGTCTGCGACAGCTCCCAGTTCCGCGACGCCACCGGCTGGGAACCCCGCCACAGCCTCGAAGAAGGACTCTCCGAGACCGTCCAGTGGCTCACCGGCAACCTCGACCGCTACCGGCCCGGCGTCTACGCCGTCTGAAAGGAGACCTCCCATGCACGCGGTGATACTGGCCGGAGGCAAGGGCGTTCGGCTCCGCCCCTACACCACCACGCTGCCCAAACCCCTCGTGCCGATCGGCGACCAGTACTCGATCCTGGAGATCGTGCTGCACCAACTCGCCTCCCAGGGCTTCACCTCCGTCACCCTGGCGATCGGCCACCTCGGCCACCTGATCCGCTCCTACGTCGGCGACGGCGAACGCTGGGGCCTGAAGGTCGTCTACACGGC
>JAFACJ010000027.1 GCA_023425615.1 Actinomycetes bacterium | reverse complement strand
GGCCAGCATGGGCGCGGCCCTGGCCGCCGGGGGCGGGACGCTGATCGCGGCGCGTGCCGCGCAGGGCGTGGGCGCGGCGATGATCATGCCGGCCACGCTCTCCACGATCAACGTGCTCTTCCACGGCAGGGACCGCGCCATCGCCTTCGGCATCTGGGGTTCCATGATCGGCGGCATGTCGGCGGTGGGCCCGCTGCTGGGCGGCTGGCTGGCCACCTCGCACGGCTGGCGCTGGGCGTTCTTGATCAACCTGCCGCTGGGCGCGCTGCTGGTGGCCGGGGTGCGGCGCTATGTCCCCGAGACCCGCGAACCCGGCGAGCGCGGCGGCCTGGACTGGGCCGGCGGCGTCCTGTCGGCGCTGGGCCTCGGCGCCTGGGTCTTCGCCCTGATCGAGGGGCAGACCTACGGCTGGTGGCGGCCCACCGGCGACTTCGCCGGACAGGCGGTCCTCGGCCTGTCCCCGGTCCCCCTGGTGCTGGCCGCGGGGACGCTGGCGCTGGCGGCCCTGGTCGTGGTCGAGCGCCGCAGGACCCGGGCCGGCCGGCCGGTGATGCTCGACTTCAGCCTGTTCCGGATCGCCAGCTTCCGGCGCGGCAGCCTCGCCGCCTCGCTGATCAGCGTCGGCGAGCTGGGACTGCTGTTCGTGCTGCCCCTGTTCCTGCAGGGCGCGCACGGCGACTCCCCGCTGCAGATCTGCGTGGCGATCGTCCCGCTGGCCCTCGGCTCGTTCTTCTCCGGCGGCCTCGCCCACCGGCTGTCGCGGCGGATGGGCCCGCACCGGGTGGTGCAGTGCGGCATGGCGGCCGAGGTCGCGGCGGTGCTGGCGATCGGCCTGACCGTGCACGCGGGGACGACCGGCTTCGCGCTGGCCCCCTGGATGCTCATGTACGGGCTCGGCCTTGGCCTGACCTCGGCGCAGCTGACCGGCATCTCCCTCGCCGAGGTCCCGCCGGGCAGGTCGGGGCAGGCCTCGGGCACCCAGTCCACCGCGCGGCAGGTCGGCAGCGCGCTGGGCATCGCCCTGATCGGCACGGTCTTCGCCACCAGCCTCGGCCATGTGATGCGGCGGCTGTCCGGCGACCCCGCCGCCGCCAGGGAGCTGCAGCACAGCGTCGGCTCGTCCATCTCCGACCTGGACCCGGGCCTGGCCGGCGCCGCGGCCCAGAGCCTGGCCGAGGCGACCGGCCGCGCGGCCCTGGTGACCGCCGGTATCCTCGCGGTCGGATTGATCATGACCCTCCGGCTCCGCAGAAGAGACTCATGAACCTTTGGATCGCCGGGGCGCGGCCTCGGACGCTGCCCTCCGCCGTCGTCCCCGTCGCCGTCGGCACCGGGCTCGCCGTCGGCGAGGGGCACCCGGTGTGGTGGCGTGCCGCGCTCGCCCTGCTGGTGGCACTGGCGCTGCAGATCGGCGTCAACTACGCCAACGACTACAGCGACGGGATCAAGGGCACCGACGCCGACCGGGTCGGGCCGCTGCGGCTGGTCGGCTCGGGCGCCAAGCCGGCCCGGCAGGTGCTGGCGGCCGCCCTGGTCTGCTTCGCCTTCGCCGCGGCGGTCGGGCTGGTGCTGGCCGCCGTCACCTCGTGGTGGCTGCTGCTCATCGGCGCCGCCGCGATCGCCGCCGCCTGGGGCTACACCGGCGGCTCCCGCCCGTACGGGTACCGGGCGCTGGGCGAGCTGTCGGTCTTCGTGTTCTTCGGCCTGGTCGCGGTGCTGGGCACCGTCTACGTCCAGCTGGAGTACCTGCCCTGGACGGCGTGGGTCGCCGCGGTCCCGGTCGGCCTGCTGTCGTGCGCCATGCTGGTGGTCAACAACATCCGCGATCTGGACACCGACGCGATGACCGGCAAGCGCACCCTCGCCGTGGTGCTGGGCGACCCGCTGGCACGGGTGCTGTACACCCTGTGCCAGGCGCTCCCGTTCACCTTCGTCCTCGGCCTCGCCGTCGGCGGCCCGTGGGCGCTGCTGGCGCTGCTGGCCGCGCCGCTGTCGATCAGCCCGTCCCGGCGGGTCCTGGAGGGCGCCCAGGGCGGGGATCTGATCACGGCACTGGGGGAGACCGGACGGTTGCAATTGGTGTTCGGTGGGCTGCTGACTCTGGGATTGGCTCTCTGAAATTCCTAATTTTAGGTATAAGGGGATCCTTACCACTCTTTTAGACGTCTGTAGGGATATGACCCCCGCCTCGAATGGCAGTCGCGACACCTTCTGGAGCAGTCTCGACCCCCCCGCCCGCGACGCGCTGGTGCGCGGGGGGCGCGGCCGCAGATACCGCAAGGGCGAACATCTGTGCCTGCAGGGAGAGCCGCCCGAGCAGGTCTTCGTCCTGCAGACCGGCTGGGCCAAGATCTGCGTGGGCGACAGCGAGGGCAGGGAGCGGCTGATCGCCGTGCGCGGCGAGGGCGAGCTGATCGGGGAGACCGGACTGATCAACGACTCGCCCCGCAGCGCCACGGTCACCGCGCTGCACCCGCTCGCCGCGCTGGTGGTCTCGCGCCAGCGGTTCCGCGCCTTCCTCGATGACCACCCCGAGGTCTGGCGGAGGCTGTATGAGACGATCAGCCGCCGCCTGGCGCAGTCCGACGAGCGGATCCTGTCGCTGGGCAGCTATGTGGGCGCCGGACGGCTGGCGCTGTACCTGCTGCGGCTGGCCGAGGAGAGCGGCGTCCCCGACCCCGAGGGCGGGGTCAGGCTGCCGCCGCTGTCGCAGACGGAGCTGGGCAGCTGCGTGGACGTCTCGCGGGAGACGGTGGCGCGGGCCATGCGCGACTGGCGCGCCCTGGGCCTCATCCGCAACAGCTGGCGGCAGACCGTCCTGCTGGATCCCGAGGGGCTGCGGCAGCACGCCAGGAAGTTCATGATCTGACCCGCGCGGCGGGACGACACGCCCGCCCGTTTTGTTCTTGGTTGCTCTTGCGCCTCGGGTTACGCTCGACGGCATGGCCTCTCGTGCGTCCGGAGGTGCCCGGAACTCCTCGCGTGGCGGGTCACCCAAGCGTCCTTCCAGATCCCCGGCGCAACGCCGTCCCCCGGCCAAGAGGCAGGCACCCGCCCGGCGCCCCGCGCCGCCCC
>JAFACJ010000013.1 GCA_023425615.1 Actinomycetes bacterium | reverse complement strand
TCCAGCTCAAGAACACCGGCTCGGCGTTCACGCTGCTGCAGAAGCAGGCGACCTGGGTGGCCGTGGGCCTGCCGCTGATGGCGATCACCGCGATGCTGCCGGTGCGCACCTTCCGGGTGCTGGCCTACCCGATCATGCTGCTGGCCATCTTGGGCCTGGCCCTGGTGCTGGTGCCCGGCCTGGGCCAGAGCGCCAACGGGGCGACCCGCTGGCTGAGCTTCGGCGGCGGGATCCAGCTCCAGCCGTCCGAACCCGCCAAGCTCGGCCTGGTGCTGTGGGGCGCTGACCTGCTGGCCCGCAAGGAGAAGCTGCGGATGCTGACGGACTGGAAGCAGCTGCTCATCCCGCTGCTGCCCGGCACCGGCCTCCTGGTGATCCTCGTGATGCTGGGCGATGACCTGGGCACCACGCTGGTGCTCTTCGTCATCTTCCTCGCCCTGCTGTGGGTGATCGGCGCGCCCCTGCGGCTGTTCGTCGGCATGTCGGCGCTGGTGGTGATGCTCACCAGCATCCTCATCCTGGTCGAGCCCTACCGGATGAAGCGGCTGACCGGCTTCCTCGACCCCTCCGGCGACCCGCTGGGCGCCAACTACCAGGGCAACCAGGGCCTGTACGTGCTGGGCTCGGGCGGCTGGTTCGGCACCGGCGTGGGCGAGGGCAGGGCCAAGTGGGAGTACCTGCCGCACGGGGAGACCGACTTCATCTTCGCCGTCCTGGGCGAGGAGCTGGGCCTGGTCGGCACTTTGATCGTGCTCGGCCTGTTCGCGCTGCTGACCTACGCGGGACTGCGGATCGCCCGCCGGGTGCGCGACCCGTTCATGCGCCTGGCCGCCACCGGCATCACCGCCTGGGTGGTGGTCCAGGCGATCGTGAACATCGGCGCCGTCATCGGCGTCCTACCCATCACCGGCATCCCGCTGCCGCTGGTGTCCTACGGCGGCTCGGCGCTGATCCCCACGCTCATCGCGCTCGGCATCCTGTTGTCCTTCGCCAAGCGGGAGCCGGGCGCCCGCCAGGCGCTGGCCGCGCGCGGTCCCGGACCCGCCGCACGCGCCCTAAGCTGGCTGGGTCTGGGACCCAGATGAACCAACCCCCCGTATCGAGATTCGCGGATCTCTGAAGAAAGGTTGTCGCGTCATGAGGGTTGTCCTCGCCGGCGGTGGCACAGCCGGGCACATCGAGCCGGCGCTCGCCCTCGCCGACGCGCTGCGGCGCATGGACCCGTCCGTGCACATCACCTGCCTGGGCACCGAGCGCGGCCTGGAGACCACCCTGGTCCCCCAGCGCGGGTACGAACTGGCGCTGATCCCCCCGGTCCCTCTGCCGCGCACGCTCACCCCCCGGCTGCTGGCGGTGCCGGGCCGGCTCAACAGTGCGATCAACACCGCCGCCGCCGTCCTGGACCGGGTCGGCGCCGACGTCCTGGTGGGCTTCGGCGGCTATGTGGCCACACCCGGCTATCTCGCCGCCCGCCGCAGGCACATTCCGATCATCGTGCACGAGGCCAACCCCAAGCCGGGCCTCGCCAACAAGCTGGGCGCCCGGTTCACCGAGCACGTCGCGGTCTCCCACCACGACTCGCCGCTGCCGCACGCCAGGTTCGTCGGCATCCCGATCCGGCAGCAGATCGCCCAGCTCGACCGGCTGGCCATCGGCGACAAGGCGCGCAGCTACTTCGGGCTCGACTCCGACCTGCCGACCCTGCTGGTCTTCGGCGGCTCCCAGGGTGCCCGCTCGCTCAACCGCGCCGCGGTGGCCGCGGCGCCCGCGTTCCGCGCGGCCGGTGTGCAGGTGCTGCACATCGTCGGCAAGAAGAACACCGAGACGGCGCTGCCCGGACGCCCCGGCGAGCCGCAGTACGTCACCATCCCCTACTGCGACCGGATGGACCTCGCCTACGCCGCCGCCGACCTGGCCATGTGCCGGGCGGGCGCGATGACCTGCGCCGAGCTGTCGGCGGTCGGCCTGCCCGCGGCCTATGTGCCGCTGCCGATCGGCAACGGCGAGCAGGCGCTGAACGCCAAGCCGATCGTGGATGAGGGCGGCGGCGTGATGGTCGAGGACAGCGCGCTGTCGCCGGACTGGATCGTGCACAACGTGCTGCCGATCCTGTGCAACGCCGAGGTCGTCGCCCACATGTCCGAGGCCGCCGCGCGCATGGGGCACCGTGACGCCGACGTCAAGCTCGCGCAGATGGTCTACGAGGTAGTCCGCGGCGAAATGAGGGGTAGATCTTGAGCCTGGTCAGTCCGGTCGACGTCGTTCCCGCCGATGAGCTGGGAAAGGTCCACTTCATCGCGATCGGCGGTGCCGGGATGTCCGGTATCGCAAGGATCATGCTGGGCCGCGGTATCGCGGTCTCCGGCAGCGACGCCAAGGACTCCGAGCTGCTGGAGCAGCTCGCCGGGCTGGGCGCGCGGGTCTTCGTCGGGCACGACGCGGCCCACCTCGGCGACGCCGACACCGTCGTGGTCTCCACCGCGATCCGGGAGAGCAACCCCGAACTGGCCGCCGCCCGCGCCCGCGGCCTGCGGATCCTGCACCGCGCCGCCGCGCTGGCCTCGCTCATGGCCGGGCGCAGGGCGGTCGCGGTGGCGGGCACGCACGGCAAGACCACGACCACCTCGATGCTCACGGTCGCGCTGCAGCAGGCGGGCCTCGACCCGTCGTACTGCATCGGCGGCCAGCTCGTCACCACGGGCCTGGGCGCCGCCGAGGGCTCCGGCGACGTGTTCGCCGCCGAGGCCGACGTGAGCGACGGTTCGTTCCTCATGTACTCGCCGCACGTCGCGGTGATCACCAACATCGAGGCCGACCACCTCGACAACTACGGCGGCTTCGAGGAGGTCAAGGCGAACTTCGCCAGGTTCATCGACCGGATCGAGCCCGACGGGGTGCTGGTCGCCGGTATCGACGACCCGGTGGTGCGGGAGCTGGCCGCCAAGGCGCCGCGGGTCCTGGGCTACGGCACTGCCGAGGACGCCGACGTGCGGGTCACCGGGTTCACCCCGCGCGGCCTGGGCTCGGTGTTCGAGCTGACCGGCGCGGGCAGGGTCGAGCTGGCGGTGCCCGGACGGCACAACGCGCTCAACGCCGCGGCGGTCGTCGCGGTCGCCCGCGCGCTGGGCGCCGACGAGGCAGCGGTGGTGGCGGGGCTCGCCGCCTTCGGCGGGGCGCGCCGCAGGCTGGAGCTGAAGGGCGAGGCGGGCGGCGTCCAGGTCTTCGACAGCTACGCCCACCACCCGACGGAGCTGACCGCCGACCTGGCCGCCACCCGCGACTATGCGGGGGAGAGCGGCGGGCGGCGGATCGTCGTGGTCTTCCAGCCGCACCTGTACAGCCGCACCCGCTTCTTCGCCGCGGAGTTCGGCGCCGCGCTGGGCGCCGCCGACGTCGCCGTCGTGCTGGACGTCTACGGCGCGCGGGAGGATCCCGAGCCGGGCGTGACGGGCGAGCTCATCACCGCCGCGGTCCCGCCGGGGCCCGAGGTCCACTATCTGCCCGACTTCGCCACCGCCGCGGCGCGGGTCGCCGAGCTGGCGCGGCCCGGCGACGTGGTGATCACCGCGGGCGCCGGCGATGTCACCACCCTCGGCCCGGCGATCCTGGCGCTGCTGTCCTGAGCGCCCCGCGTCCGCGGTCCGGGCGTGTCGGGCGGCCCGCGGAGGCGGTGGAGGGGACATCATCGGGACATGACCTCCACGCGCACGGCCTCCTCGGCGTCACGGCGTGAGTCCGCGCCACCCTCCGCGCCGCGGCGGCACCGCCGTGCCCGCTGGAAGGCGCTGTTCGTCGGCCTGCTCGTCGTCGCGCTGCTGGGCGCCGCCGTCTGGGTGGTGCTCGGCTCCAAGCTGCTGGTGGTGCGCCAGGTCGCGGTGCGCGGCACCGGCCTGCTGACGCGCGAGCAGGTGCTGGAGGTCGCGCGGGTGCCGCTGGGCACGCCGATGGCGCGGCTGGACACCGGAGAGATGGAGCACCGGATGGCGCGGGTGCGGGAGGTGGAGTCGGTCGAGGTGCGGCGGAACTGGCCCACCACCGTGACGATCACGGTGCGGGAGCGCACCCCGGTCGCCGCGGTCGAGCACAACGGGCTGTTCCAGCACCTGGACAGGTTCGGTGTGACAGTTCTCACCTCACCCGAGCGGCCCGCCGACCTGCCGCTGCTGGCGGTGGCGGCGCCGGGCCCGGGGGATCCGGCGACCCGCGCGGGGCTGACGGTGCTGCGGCGGCTGCCCGGGCCCTGG
>JAFACJ010000719.1 GCA_023425615.1 Actinomycetes bacterium | reverse complement strand
TCGACGAGGCCCTGGAGACCAACCCGGACACCGTGTCCACCGCCTGCCCCTTCTGCCTCGTGATGCTGGGCGACGCCATCAACGAGAAGAAGAGCTCCGGCGAGGCCAAGGAGTCCCTGGAGGTCGTGGACGTGGCACAGCTCCTGATCCGCTCGATCAAGACCGAGGCCGTCCCCGCCGCCGCGGAGTGACGTCCTTACCGTCCTCACCTCTCCGAGGCCCGCCCCCTGCGCCAGGGGGCGGGCCTCAGGTCTTCGGGGGCGGTGATGAGATAGCCGTCGCCGTCCAGCGCCACCCCGCCGAACTCGCGGGCCAGCGCCAGCGCCGTGCGGCCCAGCCGGTGGGCGTCGGCCGAACGCAGGTCGCAGGTGACGCGGCGCTCGTGGAACTCGCGCACCAGCAGCGAGACGGTGCCGCCGCTGTAGAGGTCGGTGCCGGACGTCCCGGTGTGCGTCGCGTCGTTGACGAGCGCGGCTATCAGATCCGGATGGGGTCTGCGGGGAAGATAGACGGTGACCGTCTGGTCCTCCTCGTCACGGAACGGAACGGCCCTGCCGTCCTGGAACCACACCCCGCCCAGACGCCTGGCCAGCCCGGCGAAGAACCCGTCGGGGCCCTTGCCCACGTAGGCCACGGGCCACCCCGACGGCAGCCTCGCCCGCCTGGCCAGACGTGACGTCACCGCGAAGGGGCCACGGAGCGTGCCGGGGCCCGCGATGACCAGACCGTCCTCCTGCCGCGCCTCCGGAGCGAACAGCCGCGCCGTCTCCAGAAGGCGTTCGGGCACCTCCGGCAGCAGCAGGGTCGGGCCCCTTCGCACCTGCCGTGCCAGACCGCTCAAAACATGCACGCTGTGTATGACGTTGGATACTTTCCGTCCGATGACAGCGTTGCCGAATCGTTACCCTTCGGTTGCCGGAGCGCCGAGGTCCACCCAGACGGGCTCCACCCCGGCGGCCCTGAGCACGCCCTCGCCGTCCAGCACCGAGTAGGTGCCGGTGAAGTACAGGCGCCGGAAACCCGTCTCGGCGATCAGCCGGGCGCAGGCCGGGCAGGGGAACGTCGTCACATAGAGATCCGCGCCCCGCAAGGAGAAGCCCTCCCGCGCGGCGCCGGCCACGACGGCTGCCTCCGCGTGGATCGCGGTGGAGAGGTCGGCGCGCAGGCCGCGGCGGAACTCGTTCCGCGGATCCCCGTCGATATAGGGGGAGTACTCCGACGGATGATGGCGGTTGCCGGCCTCGGCGAGGATCTCGCCGTCCCGCACCGCCACCGCGCCCACCTGCCGCCACCAGTCGGAGCTGCGCCGCGCCTGGTCACCGGCGGCCCTGATGAACCCGCGGTCGAGCTCCTCCCGGCTGATCCGGGTGGAGCGGTCGAGCGGGGCCTCGGCCAGGCTCCAGGGGCGGTCCCAGCGCAGGAAGGTCCGCTCGTACCGCGGCGCCAGATCGTACTTCGCCGCCAGCTCCCGCATGATCTCCTCGTCCGGCATGACGGGAGCGGTGGACCTGAGCGCCGCGGGGAGGTCCTCGGGCTCGATGACCCGCGCCCTCGGCGGACCGCCCAGATAGGCGGCGGCCCGCTCCGGCGCCAGGGCGCGGATGTCCTTGCGCAGGGCGGGGAAGAGATCGTGGAAGCCCCTGCCCAGCAGGAGGACCTCGGCGCCGGCGTGACGCTCCAGGAGGCTCTCGTAACCCGCGTGCAGGACGGGGAGATAGAGGACGAGCTGCTCGTCGCTCATCGTTCGGCGTTCTCCGCGAGACCGAGCTGGATCCGGCGCAACCGGGCGGACGTGCTGATCGTCGCCATCCGCTCCAGCACCCGCACCTCGCCGCAGTACTTCGCCTCCAGCTCGGCGATCTGCTCGGGGGAGTAGGTCTCGGCCGTCGCGACGAGGACATCGGGACGTACCGCCTTGATCAGCGCCCACTTCGGGTGGGCGAGATGCTTGAGCGTCACCAGACCCACCCCGCGCTGGTGGGTGACCATGCGCAGCCGCTCCATCTCCGGGACCGCGGGACGGTGCCTGCCCTTGCGGGCGCGGATCTTGTCGTCGCTGTCGACACCGACGATCAGGAAGTCGCCGAACCCGCGGCACGCCTCCAGATACATCGAATGGCCCTCGTGGAGGATGTCGAAGGAGCCGTTGGTGAGGACGATCCGGTTGTCGACGGCGCGCAGGGCCTCGACGATCTCGCTGATCCGGTCGTAGTCCTGGACATAGCGGAGCTCGAAGTTCGACTCGTCGGCGAAGAAGTCGCGGCTCACCAGGGGGCGCTTCTTCTCCGTGCTCCGGGTCACTCCTGCTTCCTCTCGATTGGCTACAGCCGGTCCATGTTACCGTGCCGCAGCTCATGGGCCCCTGGAGCGGAGAACTTCACCTGCGGCCGGGGCGCCGAGGGGCGCGGCGGGGAACAGCGGGTAGCCTTTCTCGTCCGGGCCGTGCCCGGCCGACACCCTCTGACCTTCCGGAAGGCGACCGTATGCGCTACCTGCCCCCAGCCGAGCGGACCCCGGACGGGCAGTACCGGGAGATCCTCCGGCGGGTGCTGGAGGAGGGGATCCGGGTACCGACACGGCAGGGCCCCGCGGCGCTCACCCTGATGCAGCAGACCATGCGCTTCGACCTCGCCAACGGCTTCCCGCTGATCACCGAGCGGAGCCTGAAGTCGTTCTGGCGCAAGCCCATCGGCGAACTGTGCGCCTTCATCAACGGCGCCACCACCCTGAAGGAACTCGCCGAGTTCGGCTGCGACTGGTGGGACGCGTGGGCCACCGAGGCCAAGACGTCGAAACGCGGCCTGCCCCCCGGCTCCCTGGGCCCCGGCTCCTACGGCGGCGCCTTCCACGACTTCCCGACGATCGACGGCGGCGGCTTCGACCAGTTCCGCCACCTGGTGGAGCAGATCCGCGAACTGCCCGCCGACCGTACGCACTTCGTCTCCCCGTGGATCCCCCAGTACCTGGGCCGCGGCGACGGCAAGACGCAGCGGGCCACCATCGCCCCCTGTCACGGCTGGGTCCACGTCCGCGTCCTGGACGGCAGACTCCACCTGCACATGTTCCAGCGATCGGGCGACCTGCCGATCGGAGTGCCGTCCAACATGGTGCAGTACGCCGCCCTCCTGCTGATGCTGGAGCACCTGACCGGATACGAGGCGTCGACGTACTACCACACGATCTCCGACGCCCACATCTACGAGGACCAGGCCGAATCCGTGCGGCTCATGCTCGCCCGGGAGCCGCGCCCGCTACCCGCCGTCCACCTCACCACCGCCGGCCTCGCCGTCGCCGACATCCACGACTTCCGCGGCGACCACTTCGACGTGACGGACTACGACCCCCACCCCGCCATCCCCCGGATCCCGGTGGCACCGTGAACCTCACCCTGATCGTCGCCGCGGCGGCCAACGACGTCATCGGCAAGGACGACACCCTCCCCTGGCACCTCCCCGAGG
>JAFACJ010001081.1 GCA_023425615.1 Actinomycetes bacterium | reverse complement strand
GTTGGGACCGATTCACAGCCGACGACGCCGAACGTGAGCTTCTGAAAGGCACAACGCTCCTCTACACCGACATCAATCCCGGCAACTTCCTCATCGGCGGCGGGCAGATGCGGGTGGTGGACTGGTCGTGGCCGACTGTCGGTGCGGCGTTCATCGACCCCGGCATGCTTCTTCTGGAACTCCTCTCCGCCGGGCACTCCCCCGCGGAGGCCGAGAAGTGGGTCAAAGGCTGCGCGGCCTGGAGGGACACCGATCCCCGTGCCATCGATGTCTTCGTCTCCGCGACCGTCCGCCAGCACGCCCACTTCGTCACCCGCAGACCAGACGAAACCTGGCTCAAGACCATGCTCGCCGCCGCCGAAGCCTGGGCGGAACACCGCGGCGTCCGCTGGTGAGCGGCGAAGCCGAGGTCACAAGGTCGGGCCGTCGCCGATGTCCGAGGATCCCAACGAGAACCGAACTCCAGGAGCCGTCGTGCCTCGAACCGCGTACCGCGACCTTCCCGCCGCCCTGCGAGCGGCCGTGTGCGAGCGCACCGGGCGAGTGCTGGAGGAGTCACCGACGCGGTACGGGGCGCGGTCGGCCCTCACCTCGGCTTTGTCCACTGAGAGTGGCCTTTTCTTCGTCAAAGCCGCTCCGGCGGACGGTCAGTACGCGAAGGGGCTGCGTAATGAGGCCGCCGTCAACCCGTACATGAAGCACTTGGCCGCACCGCTCCTGTGGCAGATCGAAGCTGAAGGCTGGCTGCTGCTCGGCTTCGAGCACGTCGCCGGACGGCACGAGGTCTACGCGCCTGGCAGCGCGTCGTTGGACTCCCTGACACGGCTGCTCCACGAGCTCGCCGATCTTCCTTGTCCTGATGTCGTCACCGGGTCCGTAGCCCGCACCTGGGCGGGTGACGGTCATGAACTGGCGGAGGCGATGTCCGGCGGCTCGCTCCTGCACACCGACCTCAACCCGGCCAACCTCCTCCTGTGCGAGAGCGGTCGAGCCGTCCTCACGGACTGGGCATGGGTCTCGCGCGGAGCGGCCTGGGTCGAGATCGCCCTCGTCCTTCCCCGTCTGATCGGCCACGGACACACCGCCGCCCAGGCCGAGGAATGGGCCGCGCAGTTCCCCGCTTGGCGGACCGCGCCACCACACGCGCTCGACGCCTTCGCCGCCCGGAACCTGCGGCGCTGGGAAGAGGCAGCGGCCCGAGGAGGCGACGCCGCCGCGTGGCCGACCGCGATGAGAGAAGCCACCCGCCAATGGCATGGGCATCGCCTACGGCAGGCCGGTGGCCGCCCGCCGAAGACGACATGCCCGTCGGAGTGATGGGAGAGACGCGCCAAGAGGTGAGCGCGGCCGTGCCTTCGGCCGTCAGCGGTCGCGGATGCCGTGGTCGGGGGCGGACTAGGTGGCGAGCATGGACCGGAGATGGTCACGTGCGTGGGACATCTCCGGGGCCGATCGCCACTTGGCGGATGCCTTCAACACCTCGCGTGCCCTGGCATTGACCTTCTCCGAGGAGACGAACGGGAGAGAGCGGGCGAGCTCGTGCATACGGTCGGCGGCGAACGGGACGGCCTTGGCCGCCAGCGCGGCTTGGATCTGCCTGCCCAGGTATTGCGCCTGGAAGAGAAGGTGACCGTTGGCTGACCGACTCAGCCGCTTCGCCCAGCAGGGAATTCGCCTCGTTGAACTCCTTGAGGTACGTGACCGCTACGGGCCAAATGAAGGGTTCGCCGACTGGCAGGCGGGCCACCCGGCCAGATCGATGGCGGCAGCCGGTGTCGGAGTTCATCCGCTACAGGCATCCCGTGACCGGTGAAAACGTCGCGACGGGAGAAGAGGTGAAGCGGCTGCCCAGACGGCAGCCCTCGGGATCATGCTGCCGCACGCCGACTTCCGGATATACGATCACCCGCCTGAGAGTTGCCCGATGAAAGTCCTGATCCCCGGGCACTCGGCGCGAGGGGCACGAGGCGCGTGGATCTCGGCGTACTCCCGCAACCGGCGAGCGGCAAAGCTTGGCAAATCTCTGGCCCCCTGCAGCCCCTCCCGTCAGAGTCGGAGCACTGGCCGGATGACGATCGCACGCTCGTGGAAGGGTCACGGATCTGATCCGCTGTTCGAGGAACAAGGACAACGCGGGAAGAGAAGCGGAGGACGTATGGCGCTGGAGCTCGTTGGAGTAGATCCCCGTTCGCCGGTCGAGAAGTGCCCATCGGTTCATGTGGACCGGGAGACAGGGGAGATCTACCTCCAGGGCAAGCTGGTGACGGACCCTTTGGTGCTCGCGCAGATAGCCGAAGCCAGCCCGATCGGCCTGGACGAGGTGGTGATCGTCTATCCGCCCCGGATGGCCCCCCTTCTCGCCGAAGCGGCAGCCGGCACTTTCGAGAGAGGACGACGCGGTCCGGGAATTCCCTCGTTCGCCAACCTCGTCAGCGTGACCAGGCGCTCTCTCGTCCATCTGGAGATGAGGGACTCCTACTCCCTCGATGACCCGGCCTTCTTGGACTGGCAGAAGACAGGCACCCTGGAGCACCCGCAGGCCATGCAGTGGCGGGAGCTGATCTCCGAAGCGGTGGGCCGTGGGGTGCGCGTCCGGCGGCTGCGTGTCGTCTCCGAGCCGCTCACCGATTACGTCCGCTGGGAGTGGGAACTGACGGCCGGGCTGAACCTCGCCGCAGGTGAGGACGTCCGGTGGCTGCCCAGGCGGCTGGCAACGGGGCTTCTCCTCCCCGCCCACGACTACTGGATGTTCGACGAACGCACGATCAAATGGCACAACTTCACGGCCGACGGGAACGACTTGGGCGACACCTTCACCTCCGATCCGGCGACCGTCTCCACCACCGCGACTTCGCTGGAAGCGGCCTGGGCGAAGGCGATCCCCCACCAGGAGTACGAGCCCGTCCTGAATTGATCCCTCCACGACTTCCCGTGGGGGCATCCTTACGAGATGCCGTCCTCATCCAGCGCGCAGGCCGCCCGCCGGCACTTGGCCGATCAGCTCCGGGAAATCCGTGAGGCATCGGGCCTGACCGGGCGGGCGCTGGCCTCTCTGGCGGGTTGGCACGGATCGAAGGTGTCCCGCATCGAGCACGGGGCGCGCGCGATCTCCTCCACCGATCTGGACGTGTGGCTGGAGATCTGCGCCGTCCCTCCCCGGCGCGCGGCCGAACTGCGCGCCGAGCACCGTTCCGCGGCCGGAACGTGGACGTCTTACCAGCGACTGAACCGAGCAGGGCTGGCGGGCGCGCAACGATCCGTCCGGTCCTGGTTCGAGGAGACGGCGCTCATGCGCGTCTATCAGCCGAAAGTCATCCCCGGTCTACTCATGACCGAGGGCTACACCATGGAGGCGCTCCGCTCAGTCCGTGACAGTCAGAACGTCGCCGTCGATGACGTCGCGGAAGCGGTCGCGGAGAGACTCGACCGGCAGCGGGTCCTCCGTGAAGGCGTTCACCGGTTCCTCTTCGTCGTCGAAGAGTCCGTACTCTACTGCCGGGCTGTGCCCGTCGCCGTTCATCGCGAACAGCTCCGGCACCTGCTACAGGTGATGAGTCTTCCTTCCGTGGTCCTCGGCATCGTCCCGATGGACGCGGCCCGCCCCCTGCTGTGGCCGTCCGAAGCGTTCACGATGTTCGATGACAGGCTGGTCGCCGTCGAACTGGTCTCGGGCTTTCTGTCCATCACCCAGCCTTCTGAAATCGCCATGTATCAGCGGGAATGGGGACTCCTTTTCTCCTTGGCCGTCCATGGCAGGGCCGCCAGACGCCTCATCATCATGGCCTTGGAATCTCTCGATGGCCCTGAGTAACGGCAAACACCGGCAACCTTCTAGATCGTCCGAGCCGGTATGAAGCATCGTCTGTTTCGGGCCACTACGACGCCAAGGACACGTTCACGAGGGGGAACGCAGCATGAACATCACCACGTACGATGCCGGGCCGGATCTGATCGTCTGTTCGCCGGACGGCGAGTCACGCGGCGAGCTGTTCCGTATAGGCGACCTGTTCCCCATGGATCCCCTCGGGCATCTCCTCATGGCTCCCGGTACACCCGCCACTGAAGGGCGTCCCTGGGGACTCCGCTTCCGGCAGGTGCCGCAACCGCGCGCCGGCAAGCACGAAGGCGGCACCTCCGAGGTGTCCACGAACAACGACGGCAGCACGGCCGAAGAGGTGTCCACCGACTGATGAGCGCGCGCACAGTGGCGATCCTCACCGAGGACCGCGATCGCACCGCCGATCGTGTCGCGGCCGAGCTGGCTCTCCGAGGTGTTCCAGTCGTCCGGCTGGCGACCAGCGATTTTCCTCAGCGCATCAGCATCTCCGCCACGCTCGGCCACAAGGGGTGGGAAGGTGGTCTGGTCCTCCCATCCGGCGATGTCCTGCACCTCGCCGACGTAGGTGCGATCTACCGGCGACGGCCTACTCAATTCAAGATGGACGACCGCATGTCGTCGCCGGAACTGACCTTCGCCTACGGAGAGGCCCGGCGTGGGTTCGGAGGTGTACTGAACGCCTTGGCCGTGAGCGGATGCTTGTGGGTCAACGATCCTGCCGCAGCAGCGGCGGCCGAGTACAAGCCCCTCCAGCTCGCCACCGCGAAGTCGGTCGGTCTGAACGTGCCCAAGACGACCGTCAGCAATGACCCCGTGGCGGCGCACGCCTGGGCGAAGTCTCTCGGCAAACCGGTGGCGTTCAAACCCCTATCGGGTGTCTGGCACGCCGATCAGGGCGAGCTCGGCATCATCTACACCTCACCCGTAGCGATCTCTGACCTGCTGGACCCGGCCCTGGGACGCACCGCACATCTCCTGCAAGAGTTCATCGATAAGCGTGACGAAGCGCGTGCGGTGGTCGTCGGTACGAAGGTGTTCGCGATCCGCATCACTGCGGGCAGTGACAGAGCCGCGATCGACTGGCGTTCCGATTACGACGCGCTGACGTACGAACCGCTCGACCTGCCCACCGACACCGTCACGAGCTTGATCACATTGCACCGGCGACTCAGCCTCGCCGTCGGCGTAGTAGATCTCTGCCGTGACCAG
>JAFACJ010001059.1 GCA_023425615.1 Actinomycetes bacterium | reverse complement strand
CCGCCGCCGCGAGGTGCCGATGCGGCGCGAGCCCGAACGCCCGGCGAAGATGGCGCGGACGTCCCGCACGGCGGGCGCCGCTCCCGTGGAACTCGCCGACGCGGACAAGCCGGTCTTCGAGCGGCTGCGGTCCTGGCGCGCGGCCACGGCCAAGGAGCAGGGCGTCCCCGCCTACGTGATCTTCCACGACGCGACGCTGCGGGAGATAGCCTCCCGCCGCCCCTCCTCACTGGAGGAGCTGTCGACCATCAGCGGCGTGGGCGAGAACAAGCTCAACCGCTACGGCGCCCAGGTCCTGGAGGTCCTCGCCGAACCCTGACGGCCGCACCGGCACACGCGGCTCCGGAGGACGTGCCGGGTGGGCGGAGTCCTGACGGCTCGCGCCGCGGCACACGCTGGTCTGGAGGGCGTGCCGGGTGACGAATCCTGACGGCTCGCGCCGCAGCATACGCGGCCCTGGAAGACATGCCGGGTGGCGGAGTCCTGACGGCTCGCGCCGCGGCACACGCGGCTCTGGAGGACGTGCCGGGTGGCGGGCTCAGCGGGCCGTCTGGTGGGCGACGCGGGCGAGGAACTCGGCGTTGGACGAGGTCTCTTTGAGCTGGTCCAGGAGGAGCTGGAGGGCCTGGCGGTCATCGAGGGCGTCCAGGACGCGGCGGAGACGGTGGGTGAGGTCGAGTTCGGTGGGGGACAGGAGGAGCTCTTCGCGGCGGGTGCCGGAGGCGGCGAGGTCGATGGCGGGGAAGAGGCGCTGTTCGGCGAGCCTGCGGGACAGGCGCAGTTCCATGTTGCCGGTGCCCTTGAACTCCTCGAAGAAGACCTCGTCCAGGCGGGAGCCGGTCTCCACGAGGGCGGTGGCGAGGATGGTGAGGGAGCCGCCTTCTTCGAGGGCGCGGGCGGCGCCGAAGAACCGCTTCGGCGGGTAGAGGGCGGTGGTGGCGACGCCTCCGGCGAGGATCCTGCTGCCGGAGGGCGCCAGGAGGTTGTGGGCGCGGCCCAGCCGGGTCAGCGAGTCGAGCAGGATCACCACGTCGTGCCCCTGTTCGGCGAGGCGCTTGGCGCGTTCGACGGCGAGGTCGGCGACGGCGACGTGCTCGGCGGGCGGCCGGTCGAAGGTGGAGAAGGCGAGTTCCGCGCCGGGCACCTTGCGCCGCAGGTCGGACACCTCCTCCGGACGTTCGTCCACCAGCAGCAAGATGAGGTGGACCTCGGGGTGGTGCGCGGTGATCGCCTGGGCGAGTTCCTGCAGGACGATGGTCTTGCCGGCCTTGGGCGGGGCGACGATGAGCCCGCGCTGGCCCTTGCCGACGGGGGCGATGAGGTCGATGATCCGGCCGGTCCTGCCCGTCCCCAGGTTCAGCCTCCGGGAGGGGTGGACGGGGGTGAGCCGCGCGAAGTCGGGCCGGTCGCGCCGCGGCGGGTTCTCGACGGTGGCCAGGACGGCTCGGCCGCCCCGGCCCTGGGGTTTGGCGGTGCCGATCACCCGGTCGCCCGGGCGCAGGCCGAGCCTGCGGACGAGGGCGAGCGGCACCTGCACGTCGTCAGGGCCGGGCGTGTAGCCGTCGACCCGGACATGGGCGTTCTTGTCGGTGACGGCGAGGACGCCCGTCACGGGGATGACCGCCGTCTGAACGGTCTTTTCTTCGATCATGGTCATGGGCGGTTCCAGGGGAGTAGGCGCACGAGAGAAGACGTGTGCGCGGGAAGAAGCGCGTTGCGCGCGGGGATCGGCGTCGAGCTGAGAGTCGAGCCGGAAGAAGGCAACTCGCCAGAGCGGCGGGAAGAGAACCTGTGCCTCCCCTGGATGATAACACACCGCCGAAGGTGTCAGATCACCCCATCTTGGCGTGGTCCCAGGAGCTGATCTTCGTGGGTTCCAGGATGACGACGACGCGCTTGCGCATCATGTGCAGGATGCCCTCGACGATGGCGGGGTCGGCCTGCGCCGGGTCGGCCGGAGGTTCGAGGCCGATGATCTGGTGTCCGACGGTGATGCCGACGGGGTGCAGGATCTCGGGGTCGTCGGTGACGCGCGCGTGCCCGGTCAGGGTGGCGCCGCGCAGTTCGTTGTAGTCGGTGCCGGCCTCCACGAGGCAGGTCATCACGGGGTTGCGCTGCAGGTTGAGCACTTTCTGGGAGTTCTTGTAGGTGGTGAAGGCGATCTTTCCCTCCCACAGCGTGTAGAACATCGTCACCAGATGGGGAGCCCCGTCCTTGCCGACGGTCGCGATCTGCACCTTTCTCTCCCGGGCGAGGAAGTCGGCGAGTTCGGCGTCGGACATCTTGATCGAGGCGCGCTTGTTCATCTGACGGATTCTCCGAATCTCATTCGAATATTTCCGCCTCAGGGTAAGCGCGCTGATCCACGTCCGCCAGAGCCCGCGCGATCACCGCAGGGCGCGGGCGGTGAGCGCCGCGGCAAGGAGCCGGAAGCCCTCGGGTCCGGTGGGGTCGAGGCCGGTGAGGGCGGCGATGCCGCGCAGCCGGTAGTCGAGGGTGTTGCGGTGGACGTTCAGGTCCAGGGCCGACTGCCGCCGGTTGTGCCCGTTGCGCACATAGACGCGAAGGGTGTCCATCAGTTCGGGCCGGTCGGTCAGCGGGTCGAGTTTGGCGGCGAGCTGGGCGAGGGCGTTGCCGGGGCGGGCGAGCTGGTACTCCAGCAGGACGTCCGCCATGCGGTACAGGCCGGGCGGCCGTTCGAGCCGGTCGACCAGTTCGGCGACCTCCCGCGCCTCGCGGAGCGCGGACGGGACCGCCTCGGGCGCCTCCGCCCAGGCCGCCGCGACCGTGACCGGGTGCTCGGACGCGGAGATGATGCCGCCGACCAGTTCGTCGAGGCGCAGCCCCTGGCGCACCGGCAGGAGCGCCGTCCCCGTACCGCCGTCGAACCTGGCAAGGACGCGGGTCTCGGCGTAGGCGTCGAGCGCGGGCTGGCAGGCCGCGATGTCGCCGCCGTCCGTCATGCGCAGGACGAGCACCTCGTAGGAGGCGGCCAGCGGCACCCCGGCCCGCGCGCTCAGGTCGTGCGCGGGCGCGCCGGAGAGCAGGGCGTCGAGCATGGCACGGCGCGCCTCCTGCTGCTCGCCGTGCCGCTGGACGTGGGCGAGGGTCACCGCCGGGACGACCGAGCGCAGGTAGCCGAACAGATGCAGCCCGAGGACGCCCAGCTCCTCGGCCTCATCGGGGCGCGCCTCCGCCATGAGCGCCTTCCAGCACAGCTCGACGGCCAGGTGGTAGGCGGTGAGGACGGCTTCGAGCGGCACGCCCTGCTCGGCTCTGCGGGCCGACCAGGCGATGACCTCGGCCCGCTCGTCGGCGGTGATCGCGCGCAGCTCCCGCCAGGTGCGGAGCGAGATCTGCAGGTTCGCCTCTATCGCCATGCGCAGCGGCCCGTCCAGGACGTCGCGCGGCTGCTCGGCGTAGAACGGCACCTGCCGCTCCAGCTCGTCCGCGAGGCTCGACGTGAGTTCCGGAAGCCGTTCCGCCAGCCACTGATGAAGCCGGGAATCGCTCATTCACCCGATGGTGGTGCACCGGTTTTCCAGGGTCCATGGGCGCTGGACTCCATCGTGTCACTCCCGTTGTGCATCTGCCCAATGCGCCGGCGCCACGCTCCCGGACCGCGCTGGAACGCGGAGATCGCTGACGTGGGCGATTGTGCGTCCGCCCAATCGCGTCCATCCGATCGGAGTCCGACGCCTATCGCTTGGACCGAGGCACAGCGCGCATCATCCTCCCACCGTCTGTGAGGAGGATCATGTTGAAATCGCCGACCGTGTCGGCGCGCGGGACGCTGTCCGTACGGGACCTGACGGTCTCCTATGGGCGCGCGGTACGCGCCCTGCACGAGGTCTCCTTGGACGTGCCGCAAGGCAAGGTCGTCACGGTCCTCGGCGCCAACGGGGCCGGTAAGACGACGCTGATGCGCGCGATCTCCGGCACCCTGCGCTTCCACGGCGGTGTCATCTCCTCCGGGAGGGTCACTTACGCGAGCACGGGCTTGAACGCCTCACCCGCCCACCGGATCGTGGAGGCGGGCATCGTCCAGGCACCCGAAGGCCGCCGTGTCTTCGGCCGTATGACGGTCGAAGAGAACCTCAAGGCCGGTGGTTTCCACGCGCCGGCGGAGACGAAGAAACGCGTCTTCGACCTCTTCCCGGTGCTCGCCGAACGCCGGAAGCAGCGTGCGTCGCTGCTTTCGGGCGGTGAACAGCAGATGCTCGCGATGGGACGCGCCCTCATGGCGCGCCCGAAGGTCCTCCTGCTGGACGAGCCGACACTGGGCCTGGCCCCGCTGATGGCCGAGCACATCGCCAGGACGATCACCGAGATCAACCATCAGGGCACCTCGGTGCTGCTGGTCGAGCAGAACGCGGCGCTGGCGCTGCGGCTGGCCGACTACGCCTACGTGCTGGACGTGGGACGCGTCGCTCTGCACGGTCCCGCGGCCGAACTGGCGGTCAGTGACGAGGTCCGCCAGCGCTATCTGGGCGTCTCCGACGGCCCGGCCCCCGTGTTCTCCGGGCATCGCGCCCTTTCGAGGTGGGAGGGGTGAGCACGGTGCCGGAACTCGTGGTGGAGGACCTGACCGTCCGGTTCGCGGGCCTGGTGGCACTCGATGCGGTGAGTTTCACCGTCGCCCCCAGCACGCTCCATGCCGTCATCGGCCCGAACGGCGCCGGGAAGTCGACGTGCTTCAACGTGCTCTCGGGCGTCTACAAGGCCACGTCGGGCAGCGTCCGCTTCGGTAGGCGGGAGCTGACGACGATGTCTCCGCACCGCGTAGGTGCGCTCGGCATCTCCCGGACGTTCCAGAACCTGGCTTTGTCGGCCGCCTTGACGGTGGAGGACAACCTGCTTCTGGGACGGCACCGCCTGATGAAGACGGGCATCGTCCGGGCCGGTCTGCGCTGGCCCACCGCCCGTCACGAGGAAGAGAGGCACCGGGAACGCGTCCGGGAGATCGCGGATTTCGTGGGTATCGGCGATCTCCTTCGAGTCCCGGCCGGAGGGCTGCCGTACGGCGACCAGAAGCGCGTCGAACTGGCCCGAGCCCTCTGCGGGGAACCTCGCCTTCTGATGCTCGACGAGCCGGTGGCAGGCATGAACGCCACCGAACGGCTGGAGATGGCAGGTCTGATCGTCGCCGTACGGGAGGCCCTGGGGATCTCCGTGCTGCTGGTCGAACACGACATGGGCATGGTCATGCGCCTCGCGGACGAGGTCACCGTCCTGGACTTCGGCAAGCGCATCGCCACCGGAACGCCCTTCGAAGTGCAGAACAACCCCGAAGTCCTACGTGCCTACCTGGGAGAGGAGGTCTCATGACGAGGCTGCTGGAACTACTCATCAACGGGCTGAGCCTCGGCTCCGTGTACGCGCTCATCGCACTCGGTTTCGTGGTCATCTTCAAGGCCACCGAGGTGGTGAACTTCGCGCACGCGTCCCTGCTGCTGCTCGGCGGCTATGTGACGGCCATCCTCCACGACGACCTCGGCTTCCTCGGAGCACTCGCCGTGGGCATCGTGACGGCGGCCTTGTGCGGCGCGCTCATCGAGTTCGTCCTTCTACGACGCGCCAGAGCCCGCCGTGACGTGGTGGCGATCGCCACGATCGGCATCGACATCGTGCTGACGGCCGAACTGAGCCGCCGCATAGGCACGTCGGTACTGACGCTGGGCGACCCCTGGGGCGACCGTGTCGTCCACTTGGGCGGCATCACCATCGCCCAGACCCGTATCGCCGCGCTGATCGTCGCCGCCGTGCTGATCGTCCTGTTCCTGACGGCGTTCAAGTACACCCCGTGGGGGGTGTCCATGCGGGCGGTGGCGGAGGACTCCGAGACCGCCGCGCTGATGGGCATCCGCCTGGGCCGTATCTCGATGTCGGCGTGGTGCGTGGCCGGTGCGCTGGCGGCCGTCGCCGCGGTGTTCATCGCCGCCTTCCCCACACCGGGCCTGGACCGCACGACGTCCCTCGTGGCGCTGAAGGCGTTCCCCGCCGCCATCCTCGGCGGCCTGGACTCGATGACGGGCGCGCTCGTCGGCGGCCTGCTCATCGGCCTCACCGAGGCGCTCGTCGGCGGCTACCAGAACGACCTGACGTTCCTCGGCCGCGGCCTCGGCGACGTCGCCCCCTACGCGGTGATGATCGCCGTCCTGCTCATCCGCCCTTCCGGCCTGTTCGGCACGCGGGAGGTCTCCCGTGTCTGAGACATCCGAGCGGATCACCGCCCCCGGGGCGTCTCCGGCCGTCAAGACGCGGGGGAGGGCCTTCGCGCCCAGGGACACCGCG
>JAFACJ010000989.1 GCA_023425615.1 Actinomycetes bacterium | reverse complement strand
GTGTGGAGCGGGGGCAGCGACACCCCGGACGCGCTGCGCCGCGCGTTCGCCGACGCCCACGGCCTCGTCCCCCGCACCACGTACGGGCTGACCGAGGCGCCGACCGTCGTGTCGATCGACCCTCCGGGCGACGCATGGCTCCCGGGCGCCTGCGGGCGGGTCCTGCCGCAGTACGACGTGGCGGCCTACGACGACGAGGGCCGCCGCCTCCCGCCCGGCGAGCTCGGCGAGCTGCGGCTGACCGGCGCGGACTCGGGCCCGTGGGCCGGGGTGTGGACACCGGCGCTCGGGTACTGGGAGCCCGGCGGCGTCCGGCCGATCGAGCCGGGGCCGATCGCCACCGGCGACGTCGGCACCGTCGACGGCGACGGCTGGCTGACGGTGCTGGACCGCAAGAAGCTCGTCATCATCCGCGGCGGCGCGAACGTCTACCCCCTGGAGGTGGAGCGGGTGCTCGCGACGCACCCGGACGTCGCGGCGGCGGCCGTGTGCCCCGTGCCCGACGACCGCCTCGGGCAGCGGGTCGCCGCCGTCGTCGAGAGCTCAGGACCTCCGCTCGACCCCGAGGCGCTGGCCGCGCACTGCCGCCGCGAGCTCGCCCCCTACAAGGTCCCCGAGATCTGGACCCAGGTCGACGCCCTGCCCCTGAACGCCATGGGCAAGGTGCAGCGCACCCTGCTTCCCGGGCTCGTCGACCTGCGACGATGCCACCGAACGGCATGAGGGCGCCGGTCCATGACTGTTAGCCTTGCAATCATGGAGACCGCAGGTTCCTCCGGGTATGACGAGCCCGAGTACGGCAGACCCGGACAGAGCAAGATCGGGCAGCTGCGCATGGCGGAGCTCGTCGCCTCCGCGCTGCGCGACCGGATCCTGGCGGGCGGCATCACCGACGGCTCCACCCTCCCCAAGCAGGACGAGCTCGTCGCCCAGTTCGGCGTCAGCTACCCCTCGGTGCGCGAGGCGCTGCGGATCCTGGAGACCGAGGGCTTCGTCACCGTGCGGCGCGGCAACCGGGGCGGCGCCACGGTGCACGCCCCCGACATCGGGACCGCCGGGTACGCCCTCGGGCTGACCCTCCAGGCGATGCAGGTCAGGGTCCCCGACCTCGGCGACGCCCTCGCCGTCCTCGAACCGATCTGCGTGGCGCACTGCGCCGAGCGGGAGGACCGCGCGGAGGCCGTGGTGCCGCGGCTGGAGGAGCTGCTGGCCGCCAGCCGCGCCCGCCTCGACGACGGCGCGGCCTTCACCCGCTCCTCCCGCGAGTTCCACGACGTCCTCGTCGGTTTCGCCCCCAACGCGACACTGCGCGTCGTCGTCAAGAGCCTCACGTCGCTGTGGTCGGTCCAGGAGGAGTCCTGGGCCGACACCCAGATGTCGCACGGCGTCTACCCCTCCCCCGCCGACCGCGCCGCCGCCCAGCGCGCGCACGAGCGCCTGGTCGCGCTCATCGCGCGCGGCGAGGCGGACGAGGCGTCCCGCGTGGCGCACGAGCACCTCAACGCCACCCAGCAGTGGGTGTGCCGCACCCTGGAGGACAGGGTCATCGACGCCGCCTCCTCCCGCAGCCGGATGCGCTTCCGCCGCGGCTGACCACCGGGCACGCGCTTCCGGGGCTCCGAGGGGCGTTACTTCAGCTTCTCCAGCGCCGCGCGGAACTCCTTGTGGTGCTTCTCCTCGTCGCCTCTGATCTCGCGGAAGAGGGCGGCGGAGGAACGGTCGCCCGCCTTGGCGGCGGCCTTGGCGTAGGAGCCGTACATCCCGATCGCCTCGGTCTCTCCGGCGATCGCGGCACGCAGGTTGGCGGCGGTGTCGCCGACCAGGCCGGAGAGGTTCGCCTGGGTGATGAAGTGGTCGCTCAGTTCCGTCTCGGCCGCTCCCCGGAACAGCGCCGCCAGCCGGGGCCTGCCCGAGGAGCGCGCGTGGTCGGCGTAGAACGTGTACCTCGCGTGCGCGAAAGCCTCGCCGTCCATCGCCGTCCGCAGGTTGCGGACCGTCCGCGCGACGCACTTGGCGCGGCCCGGCCGGACGACCGCGTGGTCCGGCCTGCCCGGGGAGGGGATCGCCGAATCCGGGGCGGAGCTCATCAGTGCCTTCTCCGCCTTCTTGTAGCGCGCCAGGTGCCCCGCCTCGTCCTTGCGGATCTGGGTGAACGCCCGTGCCGCTTCGCGGCAGCCGTCCGCGGCCGCCTCCCTCGCCCAGCGCCCGTAGTCGACCAGGTCGCGGGTCTCGCCCTTGATGGCGTCGCGCACGTTGGCCAGGTCGCCGCGCACGAGCCGCAGGCGCTTGGCCTGCTTGGCGAAGTGGTCGCGCAACTCCACCCGGGCGATCCGCCGGAACAGCGCGGCGATCTCCGGATGGCCGCTGCGCCGCGCGGCCTCGGCGAACGTGGTGTACTCGGCGTACGCGGACGCCTCGGAACGCAGCGCCTTCTGCATGTTCGCCCTCGTCCCGCCGGTGTCGGACGCCACGGGAGCCGCCTGGACGGCGCCCCCCGTGGAGAGCGCGAGCATGGCCGCCGCGCCGACCGCGGCCTTCCATGTCCTCATCGGTGCTCCCTGTCTGTCGTCGCCTTTCTCTCGGCTTGTTCCGCTCGGCCACCTACGGTTACCCCCTCACGCCATCAAACGGTGATCAAGAGTTCAAAAAGCATGAAGCGCCCTTCGACTGCCATAAGAGACGTTGAACTACATAAGCATTTTATATAAAAGGGTGATACGTTCTGAGCGTGGACGACGACACCCTGGACGCCGGCGCGCTCACCGAGGCGATCGAGGACTTCAACCGCTTCTACATCCGGATCCCCCGGCTGGAGCGGCTGTCCTTCACGACGCTGTCGGTGCTGGACACCCTCGCGTCCGGTGGGCCGATGCGGCTGACCGAGCTGACGCGGACCGAGCAGATGAGCCAGCCCGGCCTCACCCAGCTGGTCACGCGGCTGGAGCGCGACGGGCTGGTGGAGCGCAGGCCCGACCCGGACGACGGGCGCGCCGCCCTGGTCCACCTCACCGAGGCCGGGAGGCGGATCGGCCGGGCACGCCGCGAGGACCGGGCGAGGCATCTGGCGCCCCTCATCGCCCGGCTGACCGCCGAGGAGCGGCGTGCCCTCGCCGGCGCCCTGCCCGTGCTGACCCGCCTGGCGGAACTGGGCCGGAACACCTGACCCGGCCCGCTTCACCCGACCGCACCGACACAGGAGGCGACGATGAGCCAAGCCCACGAAGCACGGC
Organism: Actinomycetes bacterium; assembly: GCA_023425615.1. Classification (GTDB taxonomy): domain Bacteria; phylum Actinomycetota; class Actinomycetes; order Streptosporangiales; family Streptosporangiaceae; genus Actinocorallia. Next base: position 996 of record JAFACJ010000989.1, on the reverse strand, counting down.
CGTTCCCGCTGGAGCCGACACCGATCCAGGTGCCGGAAGACGTGCTCGCCGACCTCCGGCGGCGCCTGGAGGCCACCCGCTGGCCCGACGACGCGGGCAACGAGGACGGGTACTACGGCGTGAACGGCGCCTACCTGCGGGAACTCGTCGACTACTGGCGCGACGGCTACGACTGGCGCAAGGCCGAAGCCGCGATCAACGCCTACGAGCACTACCACGTCGCGGTCGACGGCGTCCCGGTGCACTTCATGCGCAGGCCCGGCACGGGCCTCCACCCCACGCCCCTGATCCTCACCCACGGCTGGCCCTGGACGTTCTGGCACTGGTCCAAGGTCGTCGACCCGCTGGCCGACCCCGGAGCGCACGGCGCCGACCCGGCCGAAGCGTTCGACGTCATCATCCCCTCGTTCCCCGGCTTCGGGTTCTCCGCTCCGCTGCCCCGCCACCCCGAACTGAACTTCTGGAAGGTCGCCGACCTCTGGCACACCCTCATGACCCGCGTCCTCGGCCACGACCGGCACCCGGTGATCGAGGCGCCCACCGGCATCACCTTCGTCGGCTACGAGAACCCGCCCGGCGTCGACACCGCCCAGCGCGTCCGGCACTTCCTCTCCGGCGACCGGGCCGCCTGGTACAACCACGTCAACCTCACCGCCCACGACCAAGGCGGCCACTTCATCCCCTGGGAGATCCCCGACCGGTGGGTGGACGACCTCCGCCGCACCTTCCGCCTCGCCCGCCCCGCCGCCTGAGACGGAGCCATGGTCACCGCGCTGCTCGTCCTGTTCGCCGGCCTCCTGCACGCCGTCTGGAACGCGCTGGCCAAAGCCGCGACCGACCAGGTGGCCGCCGCCGCGATCATCGGGCTGTCCTCGGCCGCCGTCTGCGCGCCGCTGGCCTTCACCCATGTCCCGGACACCGCGGCCTGGCCCTACATCGCGGCCTCGGTGCTGCTGCACGTGGCCTACTTCCTGCTGCAGGTGCGCGGCTACACCC
>JAFACJ010000963.1 GCA_023425615.1 Actinomycetes bacterium | reverse complement strand
CCCGTGTCCTCCGCGTCGGCGAGCGCCGGGGCTCCGGCCTCCCCGCGGCCCCTCCCCTCGCGGCCCGCCTTCGACCTCGCCGGCCTCGACCTCGCGCTGCCCGGTGTCCGCGCGGTGCGGCGCGCCGAGGAGATCGAGGTGACGTTCGACAGGCCGCTCTTCCGCGAGGGAGCGTCCTTCGACTCCCGCGGACGCGCCGTGCTGGACGATCTGGCGGCACGGCTCCGCCCGCACGCCCGCGACCTCGTGATCGTCGTCGTCGGGCACACCGACGCGGTGCCGGTACCGCCGGGAGGCGTGTTCTCCGGCAACCTGGAGCTCGGCACCGCGCGCGCCACCGCCGTCCGCGAGCTGCTGCGGTCGGCCACCGGGATCCCCACGGCCAGGCTCCAGGTGTCCAGCCTCGGCGGCGTCGAGGGCTCGGGCGGCAGGACCGTCAGCCTGCGGATCGGCCTGGCGGGTGGCGCATGAGCCTCGACGGCTTCCTCGACGCGGTCGGCCCCGACCTCATCCGGGAGAACGCGTTCCGCGTCACCGGTCTCGGCGTGCGGGCCACGGCGCGGGAGGTCCGGCGGCGCGAGCAGGAACTCGCCGTCAGGTCCAAGCTCGGCGCCGCGGCGGCCGGGGGGTCGCCGCTGCCGCTCGACCCGCCGCCCGACCGGCAGGAGGTGCAGAACGCCCTGCAGCGGCTGCGCGACCCGGTGCTGCGGCTCGCCGATGAGCTCCTCTGGTTCTGGCCGCTGGAGCCCGACACCGAGGACGAGGCGCTGGGGCTGCTTCGCGCGGGCCGTGCCGATGAGGCAGAGGCGGTGTGGGACCTGGCCTCCGGGCGCGCCGCCGCCATCGCCTCCCACAACCTGGCCGTGCTCGCGCAGATCCGGGTCATGGAATCGGCGGTGTTCTCCACCGCGCTGTGGGAGGCGTCCTTCGACCGGTGGTCGGAGCTCTTCGCCGACGACGGCTTCTGGGACGTGCTCGCCGCCCGCGTCTCGGAGCTGAACGATCCGCGGCTGGCCTCCGTCACCTCCGGCGGCATCCGCAGGAAACTGCCGGAGAGGCTGCTGTCCCTGGCCGCGGGTGGCGCGGTGAAGCTCGCCCTCGCCGGGGAGACCGCCGACGCCCTCGCGCTCGTCGAGCTGATGTACGACTCCGAGCTCGCCGGCGACCAGGTCGTCGATGAGACGCTGCGCAAGGCGTTCGACTTCGAGTTCGCCAGGGTCCGCGGCCTGGCCGAGGACCTCAAGCGGAACGTGTCCGCCGAACGCGCCACCGAGATCGCCGGGCTGATCGACGCCTTCCTCGGCCAGGTGGCGCCCGCCCTGGAGCGGCTGCGCTCCGTCCTCCCCGACCAGCTCGTGCGGGACCTGAGCAACGAGGTCGCCGAGACCGTCGTGGTGTGCACGGTCCTGTCCCTCAAGTTCGTCAAGGACCTGAAGACCGCCAGGCGCCTGTTCACCGCCGCCTCCTTCCACGCCCGCGCCGCCGATCTCGTGGAGGCCATCGAGGGCAACCTGGAGGCCGTCGAGTCCGGGCTCCTCTTCGAGACCTGCTGGTTCTGCAAGGCGAACGAGCAGAACGAGGGCACGGCCCTGGAGAAGACCCTGTACGGGAACGTGCGCCGCGAGTACGACCGCCTCGGCCGCACCCGCGTCGTCTGGGACAGGCAGACCGTCAGGATCCCGCGCTGCGCCTCCTGCAAGGCCGAGCACGAGTCGGTCGGGAAGCCCTACCTGATCGGCTGCTTCGCCGAGTTCGCGATGGTCGTCGCGGCCGCGGTGTGCTTCTTCAACGGCGCGACGGGCGCGGGGTTCAGCCTGGTCGTGGTCGCGATCGTCGCCTTCTCCGTCCTCGCGGGCAGGCAGGGCGGTCTGGCCGAGAAGCGCCAGTCCTCCTTCCTGGAGTTCCCGCCCCTGCGCGACCTCTTCTCCACCGGCTGGGTCCTCGGCTCCGGTCCCCCCGGCGTCCGGTGAGTCACGGCCTCCTGCCCCAGCAGGAGACCGTCGCGGTCAGGAAGCCGAAGACCTCGGGGTCGGCCAGGAGCGCCAGCGCCTCCTCCAGCGACTCCTCGGTGGCGAGGCCGAGTTCGAGGATGCGCGGGCGCATCTGGACGAGGGTGAGCGACCAGCAGCGCGACGAGGCGTTGCCGCCGCCCGTCGCCGGGACGTGCGCCGATGCGCCGATCCCGGTGAGGCCGCGCGCCCGGAGCGGTTCGGGGAACGTCCACGGCCAGTCGGTGTCGGTGCCGATGCCCCGGCGGAGGGTCTCCCTGAGCGCGTCCATCGCCGCGCGGACCTCCGGACGCGCCGCCGGGCCGACCGGCAGCCCGCCGAACGACTCCACGACCAGCAGGCCGCCCGGGGCCAGCCACGAGACCATGCGGTCGAGCACCGCCTCGCGCTCCCGCAGGTGCTCCAGCACGAACCGGGCGTGCACGAGGTCGAACGCGTTCTCCTGGAGCGGCTCCGATGTCACGTCGTGCCGGAGGACCGTCAGGTTCGACGCCGTCAGGCCCGCCAGGTACCGGGTGTCGAGGTCGGTGGCCGTCACGTGCCCGGCCCGTCCCGCCATCCAGGCGGCGATCGAGCCCCCGCCCGCCCCGACCTCCAGGCACCGCCACGACGCGTCGATCCCGAGCCCCTCCAGCAGGGCGATGGTCCCCGGGTCGCTCACCTCCGCCATCGCCGCGAGCCGTTCCCCTTCCTCGCCCCATTCGGGGCTCAGCAACCGCTGCCCATACCGTTCCATACCGATCATGATCGTCCTCGCGGCGCCACGGTGACAGCCGTGGAGCGCACAAGTTTCCCGCGTCTCCCTTGTCACCTCCGCGGCGGACGGCCGTCCGCTCACGGACGCGGGAGGCCGAGGACCCGCTGGGCGACGATGGTGCGCTGGATCTGCTGGGTGCCGCCGAAGACCGACTGGCCACGCGACCAGAAGTAGGCGTCGAGCGCCTGGTCCCCGGCCAGGAGCGCGGACGCGCCGCGCACGTCCATGATCACGTGGTTCAGGAGCTGGTCGGCCTCGGTGAGCAGGAGCTTGTCGATGGAGCCCTCCGGGCCCGGCACGGAGCCGTCGAGACGGCCGGACAGGGTGCGCTGGACGTGCAGTTGCAGGGTGCGCAGCGTGACCCAGGCGCGGGCCACCGCGGCGCGCGCCGCCGGTCCGGCCTCGACCCTTCCGGCGCGGATGTCCTCCTCCAGGAGGGTGAGCATCCGCGCGAGGCGCGCCACCCAGCCGATGTCGGCGGGGCCGCGCTCGTAGCCGAGCAGCCGCATCGCGATCTCCCAGCCCCGGCCGGGCTCGCCCAGGACCCGGGAGGCGGGGACCTCCGCCCCGTCGAAGAAGACCTCGGCGAACTCCCTGGTGCCGGACGCGGTGATGATCGGGCGCCGCTCCACGCCGGGCGTGTCCAGCGGGACGAGCAGCATCGACAGGCCGCGGTGGGCGGGAGCGTCGGGCTCGGTGCGGCACAGCAGCAGGCACCAGTGCGCCCACAGCGCCTCGCTCGTCCAGATCTTGTGGCCGTCGATCGCGTAGCCGTCGCCGGTGCGGGCGGCGCGGGTGCGCACGGACGCCAGGTCGCTTCCGGCCTCCGGTTCGCTGAACCCCTGGCACCACCGTTCGGTGCAGGCGAGCATGGGCGGCAGATGGCGCTTCCGCTGCTCTTCGGTGCCGTAGAGGCGGATCGCGTTGGTGATGTGGTGGATGGCCGGTGGCGGCGGATGGCCTCCGGCGCCGATCTCGTCGTTCAGGATCGCCTCGTAGGTGGGCGGCAGCCCGCGTCCTCCGTACTCGGCGGGGAAGGAGAGGCCGACGTATCCGGCGGAGGCCAGTTCCCGATGCCACCGGGTGAGCGCCGCGAACCGCGCGTCGGGGTCGTCGGGCCACGAGACGGGCGCCCGGGCGGCGAGCCACCGCCGGAGCCCGGTGCGGAAGGCCGCCTCCTCGGGGGTGTCGCGGAAGTCCATCAGCGGCTCCCCGCGGCCAGGCGCGTCTCGGCGATGGCCGCGTACTGCGCCGACTCGTCACCGAGGACCTGACGGGACAGCAGGATGCGGCGCAACCGCAGATGGCTCGGATGCTCCCAGGTCAGAGCGATGCCGCCGAACATCTGCACCGAGGTCTCGGCGATCCGCAAGGCCGCCTCGGAGCAGTACGCCTTGGCCTGGCGCGCGGCAAGGAGCGCCTCGTCCGCCGGGAGTTCGGCGGCGGCCCATGCCGCGTGCCACATCGCGCTGCGCGCGCCTTCGGCCAGGAC
>JAFACJ010000828.1 GCA_023425615.1 Actinomycetes bacterium | reverse complement strand
AGGGTCTCGTGGTGCTCCCTCGGCACCAGCAGCACATGGCCCTTGAACACCGGCCGCCGGTCCAGGAAGGCGACGGCCTCCGGCTCGTCCAGCACCAGCTCGGCGGAGGATCGCCCCGAGACGATCTCGCAGAACACGCAGTCGGCCATGGACGAGCAGCCTACTCCGAGCGCACCACGCCCTGCTGGAGATGGTCGAGGGCGGCGGCGAGCTCGTCCAGGAAGCGGTCCACCTCCACCTCGCTGTAGCCGGCGCCGAGGAAGGACGAGCCGAACACGCACTCGCGCACGTCGCGGCCCGAGACCGCGGAGGCCCTGCCGTGCAGGCCCGCCACCACCCGGTCCAGGAAGGCGTCGACGTCGGCCTCCCGGTAGCCGTGCCGCAGCCGGGTCGTGGCGAACTCGGCGTCCTCGATCCATCTGACCAGCCACGGCACCTGGCCCGCGACCGTCTCGGCGTAGGGCTCGCGATCGCCCAGCTCCCGCTGCTCCAGCTCCCTGACGTACTCCAGCAGGGCGCCGTCCACCGCGTGCCGGTCATAGCCCCGCAGCACCACGCCCAGCCTCGTCGCCCGCAGCTCCTCTGCGGTGATCGAGGGAGCCGGCTCGCCTCCGCGGCCCAAGGTCGCCTCGATCCGCAGGATCAGGGCGTCGACCTCACCCGCGAAGTAGCCGCGCAGCACGAGGGGGAACCGCGCCACCGGGGTGACCTCCCTGGATAGGGGCCCCGGGTGGGGCTCAGTCCTTCACGGCGGCGGCGAGCTGGCCGCAGGCGCCGTCGATCTCCCTGCCCCGGGTGTCGCGGACGGTGACGGCGACGCCGTGCGCCTCCAGCCTCCTGACGAACTCGTGCTCGTCCTCGGGCCGCGAGGCCGTCCACTTCGACCCCGGAGTGGGGTTCAACGGGATCAGATTGACGTGAACGAGCTTGCCTTTCAAGAGCCTGCCCAGCAGATCGGCACGCCAGGCCTGGTCGTTCACGTCCTTGATCAGCGCGTACTCGATCGACACGCGGCGGCCCGTTCTGCGCGCGTACCCCCATGCCGCGTCCAGCACCTCGCGGACCTTCCAGCGGGTGTTGATCGGCACGAGCGTGTCGCGCAGCTCGTCGTCGGGGGCGTGCAGGGAGACCGCCAGGCGCACCGACAGGCCCTCGGCGGTGAGCTTCTCGATCGCCGGGACCAGGCCCACCGTCGAGACCGTCACCCCCCGCTGGGAGATGCCGAGGCCCGACGGGCTGGGGTCGGTGATCCGGCGGACGGCGTTCAGCACCGACCTGTAGTTGGCCAGCGGCTCGCCCATGCCCATGAAGACGATGTTGCTGACCCGCCCGGGACCGCCGGCGATCTCGCCCCGGTTGAGCGCCCGCTGCCCCGCGGCGACCTGCTCGACGATCTCCGCCGTCGACAGGTTGCGGGTGAGCCCCGCCTGGCCGGTGGCGCAGAACGGGCAGTTCATACCGCAGCCGGCCTGGGAGGAGACGCACATCGTCACCCGGTCGGGGTAGCGCATGAGGACTGACTCGAACAGGACGCCGTCGAACGCCTTCCAGACGGTCTTGTGCGTCCTGCCCCCGTCGCAGGCAAGATCCCGCACCGGGGTCAGCAGCCGGGGCAGCAGCTCCGGCACGAGCTTCTCGCGCAGCGCCTTGGACAGGTCGGGCATCTCCGCCGGATCATCGACGAGGCGGTCGAAGTAGTGGCGGGAGAGCTGGTCCGCGCGGAACGGCTTCTCGCCCAGCGCCACGACGGCCTCACGCCGCTCGGCGACCGAGAGGTCGGCCAGATGGCGGGGCGGCTTGGCCCTGCGGGGCCCGGCGAACACGAGCTGACCGGGCCGGGGCGGGGTCGCGGCTTCCTGCGCTGTCTCTTGCGACGACATGCTTCCAGTCTCGCTCACCCGAAGGACCGGAAGGACTCGAGGAGGATCCACACCACCGGAACCGTCACCAGCAGCGAGTCCAGGCGGTCCATCACCCCGCCGTGGCCGGGCAGCAGCGAGCCCAGGTCCTTGATGCCGAGGTCCCTCTTGATCATCGACTCCACCAGATCGCCGAGCGTGGCGGTCAGCACCACGCAGGCGCCCAGCAGCACACCCTGCCACCAGGCCAGATCCAGCAGCCAGACCAGCAGCCAGGCGCCGACCCCCATACAGGTGACGGCCGAGCCCGCGAAGCCCTCCCAGGTCTTCTTCGGGCTGATCTTGGGGGCGATCTTGTGCTTGCCCAGATAGGCGCCGACGAAGAACCCGCCGATGTCGCTGGCCACCGTCACCGCGATGAACACCACGATCCGGTGCGCGCCGTCCTCCGGCTCCAGCAGGAGCATCGCGAAGCCCACCAGGAACGGCAGATACACCGAGGTGAACACACCCGCGGTGACATCGCGGACATACCCCTCGGCCCCATCCTTCATCCGCCAGATCAGCAGGATCAAGACGGTCAGCGCCAGGGTGACCACCATGCCGCCGGGCCCGTAGAAGAACGCGACGGGCAGCATGGCGGCACCGCCCACCGCGACGGGCAGCAGCGGGATCCTGATGTCGCGGCTGGCGAAGGCCGAGGACAGCTCCCACAGCGCCACCCCGCCGAAGACGAGGACGACGACGATGAACGACTGCCGCACCGTATAAAGCGAGACCAGGACCAGCGCGGCCAGACCCAGCCCCACCCCCACGGCCACCGGGACGTTGCGTCCGGGATTGCGTTTGGCCGCGGGCTCTGTCGATTGAGCCATCAGACTTCGAGCAGCTCTGCCTTCTTGTGCTCGAGCAGCGCGTCGACGGAGGCCACGTACTTCTTCGTCGCCTCGTCGAGTTCCTTCTCGGCACGCCGGACCTCGTCCTCGCCGGCCTCGCCGTCCTTGACGAGCTTATCGAGGCTGTCATTGGCCTTGCGGCGGATGTTGCGGATCGAGATCTTGGCGTCCTCGGCCTTACCGCCCGCGCTCTTGATGTACTCGCGGCGGCGCTCCTCCGACAGCTCG
>JAFACJ010000739.1 GCA_023425615.1 Actinomycetes bacterium | reverse complement strand
CGGGGGAGGTGGGTGGTGTCCGCGGTCTGGGTGAAGGTGAGGGCGGAGCGGGGTGGGGATTCCCGGAGGACCAAAGCGCGGACCTGAGGGAGGGGTTCGCCTCGGGCCGCTGCCCTGGCCCCGGTGCGGAGGGCGTCCAGGCAGGTGAGCCTGGTGGCCGTCGCGGCGATGCCCCAGAGAGCGGTCGCCACGACGGCCACGAGGGCGGGGAGGGCCACGGCCACCTCCACGGTGGCCGTGCCACGGTCGTCGCGGTTCATCGGGTCGGGGTCATCCGCCTGTCTGGAGGGCACGATTGATGATCCCTAACACCAGTTCCCTGACGTTGTCGCTGGTGACGATTTTGAAGAGCAGTCCGGCGAACGCCGCAGCGGCGACGGTCGCCACCGCGTACTCGGCGGTGGCCATGCCGGCATCGCGTCGGTTCTGGGTGCGTGTGCGCATGCTGCCTCCGGTCTTTCGTGCGGGCGGACTGCCCGCCCTCGGCACCAGCATGCGCGCCGCGATCCAAGATCGCTTAATAGCCTGTGGATAACTGGAAGGGCAGGCGCACCGACCGTCATCCGGGTCGCGGTGGAGCCGCTGTGAACCGTCCGTCGGCACAGGCCGCTGCTAGAGGCGATGGAGGGCGGACGGCACGGCGAGAAGAGCAGGAGCCGGTGGCGGAAGGAACACGGTGAGAGCGGGCGGTATCTCAGAGGACGGGTGGCATCCCCGCGCCGTCTAGCCGACTCTCGCCGCCCGACCGGCCTTCATGCAGTCCCGGTTCGGCGAGATGGCTGACGAGGCGCTGGACTTCCTCACAGGGCTCATGGGGCGGTCCCCGTGAGCCGTGAGCCGTGAGCCTGTAGGGCGGGGCGCGGGTGACCTGGGCGGGGATCGGGTGTTGTATCTGGCGTCAATAAGGCTAGAGTGCAGGAAGGGCGATTTTGTCGTTCTTCTGTGACTTTCGCTACCTGCGGGTCATATACGCTGCCTCAAGCATTGAGGTACCGGGCGGGGCGGAGGGAATCGTGCGCGTGTGGGGTAAAGCGCTGGTGGCCGCGGTCCCGCTGGTGGCGATGCTCGGCGCAGGGGTTTCGGCGCAGTCCGCGGCCGCGGCGGAACCGGTGATCACACCGGCCAGCGGGTCTGTCATCACCTCCTCCTCGGTCACCATCCGGGTGAAAAGCGCCGTTGGAGGCGGCACCCTGTATGTGGACGGGCGGCCTGTCGACACCGGGAAGAACGAGTGGCTGACCTACACGATCAACGGGAAGACCACGCCGAACGGGACGCACAAGGTCAAGCTCGCAGCGGTTCTGCCGTGGGATGAGGCGTCAAGCACGTTCCGGATGGAGGTTCCCGCGTCCGCGCCCAGTGGCGTCACGGCGTCGGTGAAGGGCAGCAAGGTGACCGTCCGCTGGAACAAGGGCGGGGAACCTGACCTGACCGGCTACACACTTTCGGGTGACCTCGGAAGCAGGAGTGTGTCGGCGAAGGCGTGCGGGGCGCAGTGCAGCGTGACGCTGACGGCTCCCGCTACGGCCAGTGGGCAGGCGACGATCCAGGTGGTCGCCAGGCGTGCGGGAGCCGCTCCATCGGGGGCCTCCACGCGTACCGTCCGGCTCAAGGGGACCGCGCAGCCGCCGAGCGCCCCCGGGAACGGAAACGCCCCGGCCCCGGCACCCGGTCCGTCGTACAACTGGCCGAGCACCTCCCAGAGCCCGCTGTTCCCGACCGTCGCGCCTGATCCCGGCGACTTCAGCACCGAGAGCCCGGACGTGAGCATCGTCTACCCGACGCCCACGGACACCTCCGGCCTCGACCCCTCCGTGGTCAGCATGGACCGCACCGGCCTGACAGGCACGATGGCCGACGAGAGCCTCCAATGGGGCAAGAGCCTGGCGATCGCCCTGGTCTTGTTGCTGTGCGCGGCACATCTGGGCACCTGGACGCGCCGCCTCCGCACGGCACGGGCCACGGGTCCGGTCGGCCCAAGGGTCGTGCCCGGCTCTGCCCACGCCCGAGTAGAGGCCAACCGCACGCGCATAGAAGCCGCGCTCGCCGCCGCCCGCGGAGCCGCCGAGGAACCGGATCCGTCCTCCGAAGACAAGAAGGGCAAGAAGCGGAAGAAGCGCAAGACGCCGCCTCCCCTGCCCGAGACGATGGAACTCGACGCGTTCACCGACACCCCGGACCTCGAACAGGGCTTCCCCGACGAACTCAACCTTGAGTACACGCCGAGGCCCGTCACCCTGCCCGAACCCGACCCCATCGAAGCCGCAGACCGTCCGGATCCCGACCCGGACACCATCCCCGTCGATCCGGACGATCTGGAACGGATGCCGAGCGGCACCCAGCAGGTGGACAGGGAAACCGACGCCGCCCTGGCCACCCTGATCGAACTGGCCACGGCCAACGCCCCCGACCCCGACCCGGACACCCCCTCGGCCGAGACCCCCTCGGCCGAGCCCGGCGATCGCACTGAGATCCTCGAACACCCGCGCCGCCGCGGCCTCTGGCGCCGCCGCCCCTGAGCCATCCCGCCACCCATACGGACACCGGCTCACACAAACGCCGTCCCGCGCGATCGTAGCTCCGCGTGAGTGCCGATCCGCGCAGACGCCACCCGTACGCCAGCCCGCACGAAGGCGTAAACCTGTGCGGATGCCGACCGTGTGGACGCTGACGCCATGGATGTTGCTACACGTAGGCACAGCTCCGCACAGGTGGTGATCCACACAGACGCCGGAGCGAACGGACGCTTATGCGCATGGATATCGGCATGTAGACGCAGACCCAAGTAGGTGTCAATCCATATGGGCGCTGACTCATGTAGACGCGGAACTGCGTGGACACCGGTCTACGCAGGGCGCTGACCAGCGGGTGTTGGCCCGCGCAGGCACTGGCCTGCGTAAGTGTCGATTCACATAGATGCCGACGCACGCGAACGCAGAACTGTGTGGACGTCGATTCACGCGGACGCCAGCGAGCGGGTGTGGGTCCGCATAGGTGCCATCGGTACGGGTGTTGGTTTACGTGGATGCCGACTTGTAGGGGCTGCTCCAAAGGGGTGTTGGTGTGCGGCTGCGGATCGGTGTGGATGCCGATCCACGTGTGTTGATCTGTGAGTGCTGGTCTGTGTGGATGCCGATCTGTAGGCGCCGCCCCAAAGGGACGTCGGTGCGCGGCCCCAGACCTGTGCGGATGCAGATCCATGTGGATGTCGGTGTGCGGACGCTGACCTGTGTGGATGCCGACCCAAGTGGACGTTGGTGTGCGGGCGTTGACCTGGACGCGTGGTGGCCCGCATGGATGCCGATGTGTTGGTGCAGCCCCGTAGGGGTCGGGGTGGGAGG
>JAFACJ010000729.1 GCA_023425615.1 Actinomycetes bacterium | reverse complement strand
GACCAGCACGGTGCTCATCAGGACGATGACGCGCAGGTTGCTGCGGATCTCCCGCAGCGAGGTGGTCAGGCTCTCCCAGTACAGCAGCGCCGGCAGGAAGACCAGCAGCATCAGCCCCGGCGGCAGGTGCACCTGGCGCAGCGCGGGCACGAAGCCCAGCAGCACCCCGCAGGCCAGCAGCAGCACCGGCGGGGCGACGCCGACGCGGCGTCCGGCGACATCGCAGACCAGCACCGCCACGCCGAGGATCACGACGAGTTCGAGACCGAGCACTCGGTGTCACTACCCATCGGACGCGGTTTTGCCGAGTCCTGGCGGCTTCGGGGGGATCGGACGCGACACCGGGGAAAGGGGCAAATAGCAAGGAGTACCGATAAAGGGGTCAAACATGACAGTGACCAAGTTCAAGGACCTTCCGTTGGCGGACCGCGACCGCGAGTGGGACGGGGCCGCCGCCGAGAAACGGGTGCGGGAGTGGGCGGGAGCCGAGGAGGAGCCGGACGCCGCCTACCGCGACGCCCACATCTGGTACGACGGGAAGGAACCGGATAACTTCACCAGCTACAAGCTGCTCATCGCCGACGTGGTCGACGGCCACCTGAAGGCGGTGCCGCGCGGCATCATGGCCGCGGGCGGCGTCATGCAGGGGGCGCGCGGCGGCGCCGACCTGCCGCGCGATGACATCCCCCGCGTCAAGCAGCATCTCGCCAAGTACTACGAGAAGATGGGCGAGGCCGCGCCCTGGGACCGTTAGGCCCGGAAGGCGGCAGTAGGCGGCGGGAGAAGGGTGAGCCGGTGGCGTCGGCGGAGCCGTCCTGGGTGAAGGCGTGGACCGGCGGGCGGCCGGCCGTGCAGGTGGGCAACGCCGCGGAGTTCAACCGGATGACGGGCGGCGACCACTACTCCTGCCTCGCCCTGTTCGCGACTCCGCGCCCCGGGATGGTGGTCCTGCCGCAGCGGGTCGAGGGCTCCTGGGTGCGGGACACCGCCGAACTGCTCGGCTGGGGCGGCGTCGAGGTGCACGACGGGGTGGCCGGAGACGGACGGGTCTCGGCGGCGATCGAGGCCGACGACGTGCTGCTGCGGCGGATGCGTGAGGCCGAGGGGCCGGTGGTGCCGTGGGGCTGGACGGAGGCGTTCGACCGGATCACGCCCGCCCCGGCGGGAGTCCTGGAGGCGATAGGCCGGTATGAGTCCAAGGCCGGATCGCATCGGCTGTTCCGCGCGCTGGCACCCGGCCACCGCGACGTCGTCGTCCCCGCGCAGGCGCCGGCCGGGACCCGCCGCGCCCTGGCCCGCAGGCTGGCCGCGGGACCGGCCGTGCTGAAACGCGAGTACGGCGTGGGCGGGAACGGCGTGCTCGTCCTTCCCGCGCGGACGCGGCGGGCCGGTGCGCTGGCCAGGGAATGGGCGCGGCCGGACGTGGTCGTCGAGGAGTACGTGCCCGGCGGCGGCCCGTACCGCGATCCGACCTTCGACGCGGTCATCGACGCAGGGGGCGGCGTCCATCCCGTCGGCGTCGGGGCGATGGACGTCGAGGGCACCCGCTACCAGGGCGTCACGGTCGGCCCCGGGGTCCTGCCGGACGACCTGGCCGCGACGGTCCTGCGGTTCGGGACGGACGTCGGCCGTGCGCTGGCCTCGGACGGCTACCGCGGCTGGTTCGACGTCGACTTCGTCACCGACCGGGAGGGACGCCCGGCGCCCACCGAGATCAACCTGCGGCTGACCGGGCCCGCCGTCGCCTTCACCCTCAAGGCGCGGCTCGACGCGCTGCGCGGCGGCGCGCACCTCGTGCGGACCGTCGACCAGCTGAGGCTGGGCGCGCGCCTGCCGCCCGCGTTCCTGCGCGAGCACCTGGGCGAGATACGCGACGCCTGCCGGGAATGCGGCGTCACCGTGCTCCTGACGATCCCGACCGCCGCCTTCGAACCCGACCCCTATGTCGGGATGGCGTTCGCCGCCCGCACCGCCGACGCCCTCGACCGGGCCGAGGCACTGGCCCGCCGCGCCAGCGGCGACCTCGGGCTCTGGTTCGACGGCCTCACCGATCGCGGTCGCCGGACCTGGATCCGGCGAACACCGCGACCACGAGCGCCGCGACCATGAGGCTGATGTTGAAGGCGTAGACGAGCGCCGCCTGCCGCGGCCAGTCGGTCTTGGAGGCGAGCCGGTAGAGGTTGTCCTGCGGCCACCACGCCACCAGCAACCACGCGATGGCCAGGTACACCGCCGCCGTGAGGACCGGCGACAGGCCGTGCGCCCGCAGGGGCCGCCACCCGAAGAGCAGGAAGCCGACGCCCAGCCCGAACGACAGGCACTCGCACAGGTACAGCACGAAGAACAGCGACGCCCAGGGCTGCGGAACCCCCGACAGGTCGGTGGAGCGGGGCCACAGCGTGTCGGTCAGCAAGAAGGCCGCGACCGCCACGGGCAGGGCGGTGAACGCCATGGCGGCGGTGAACGGGGCGGGCGCCTTCACCCAGTACTCGCGCGGGTAGGCGGTGACGGTGGAGCTTCCCCCCTTGGCACGGGACCGGCGCTCCTGCGTCACGGGCTGGGGCAGTTCCTTGAGGTCCAGCGCGCCGTTCTGGTCCCGTGGCAGGGAGGGGACGGGCACGAAAGCCTGCGGTGTCCGTCGCGCGCCGGTCCGCGGTGCCGACAGGAACGCCCGCAGTTCCCGCGGCGGCACCTTCCGCCGGGTGACGACGTAGGCGACCGGGCCCCGTCTGCCGCCCGGCGTCTGCACCCAGGTGACGGCGCAGTCCTCGACGTCGGGATGCAGCCGGAGTTCGGCCTCGACCTCGTCGAAAGACTCGTCCGGCGCGCTCTGGGCCATGTCCCACCCCGTGTACCGACGGTTGATGCGTCGATTATGGACCTCGGAAACCGCTAAATGACAGGTTTTATCGGACCAAACGGACGGGCATGTGCCGGACGCCGGTGTGCTTGTTGCTGCGGGTGTACTCCAGGGGCCCCGTCGGCTCGACCGCCGACACACGGTCCAGGAGCGCCTCGAAGACGACGCGCATCTCGATGCGGGCGAGGGCCGCGCCCAGGCAGAAGTGGCCGCCGCGTCCGAAGGCCAGATGGGGGTTGGGCGTGCGGGCGATGTCGAAGCGGTGCGGGTCGGTGAAGACGGCGGCGTCGCGGTTGGCCGACGCCCACCAGAGCGTGACCTTGTCGCCGGGACGGATGCCGGCGCCGCCCAGGGTGGTGGCACGGGTGGCGGTGCGCCGGTTGTAGGGGGTGGAGGAGGCCCAGCGGAGCATCTCCTCGACCGCCGCGGGCAGCGCCGAACGGTCCTCCCGCAGTGTCCGCCAGGCGTCCGGCTGGTCGATGAGGGCGTTCATGCCGAGGGCGATGGAGTTGCGGGTGGTCTCACTGCCCGCCGCGATGAGCAGGTTGAAGAGCATCTGCTGCTCCAGGTCCGACAGCGGTGCGTCGTCGATGACGGCGTGGGCGGCCGCCGACAGCAGGTCGTCGGCGGGTTCGGCGCGTTTGCGGGCGAGGAGGCCGGTGCCGTAGGCGAACATCTCGGCGGCCGCGGCGCGGGTCCGCTCGGTGGCCTCGCCGAGGTCGCGGTCCTCGTAGTCGAGGGTGGCGTCGGCCCAGGCGAACAGCCGGTGCCGGTCCTCCTGCGGGACGCCCAGCAGATGGGCGACCGCCTGAAGGGGAAGCTCGGCGGCCAGGTCGACCAGGAAGTCGCACTCCCCCTTCTCGACGGCGGCCGCGACGATCCGATCGGCCCTGGCCCGCAGTTCCTCCTCGATGAGCCGCAGCGTGCGCGGCGCGAGAGAGGGCGTCAGCAGCCGCCGGAACCGGGCGTGGCGCGGATCGTCCATCATGTTGAGCAGCACACCCGCCGCGAACCCGGCGGGCAGATCCTCGATGAGGGTGCCGCCGCCCTCCCGCCCCCCGCCCCCCTGCGAGGAGAAGACCTCCGCGTCACCGGCCGCCGCCACGACGTCGGCGTACCGGCTCACCACCCAGAAGCCCTCCCCGTCGGGCGTGTGCGGAGTCGGCTCGTGCCAGCACACCGGCCCCCGGCGCAGCCCGTCGAACACCGCATGGGGAAAGCCGCCCGCGAACAGATCGAGATCCGTCAGATCCATGCCGCGAGACTTGCATGTAGCAATCGCTTGTTCAAGAGCGCCCGGACGGAGCCTCCCGGGAGACGTCTGGTCGACGCCTGCGCCCACGGAGAGATTCATGGCTCGGTGGGCCGTCTGGGGCCTCGGGTAGCCTCGGGCGTGGTGTCGTGTTCTCCGCCGTAACCTCTTCTCGGGCGTCAGGAGGCTCGGACATGCCGCGCGGCCACGGGTACGGGCTCGACCCGATCACCTCGCCCCTGGGGTATCCCGGACGGGTCCCGGGGGATTCGGCGGTGGTGCTGCTGGGTGCCGA
>JAFACJ010000709.1 GCA_023425615.1 Actinomycetes bacterium | reverse complement strand
CATATCGCCCTGCTGCTCAGGCAGACCGGCGCCGACGGCGACACCGGGCTCCTGGCCCTCGCGCTGATGGGCTACCTCGACGCCCATCTCGTCCACCACCTGCTCACCATGGACGGGATGTCCATGGAACGCCTGGAAGACGGCTGGCACCAGCTCGTCGAGCGCCTCACCCGCACCGGGTGATGCCTCACTCGGCGGCGTAGAACTTCAGGACCTTGCCCTTGGTGTCGGCGACCAGGTACCCGCTGCCGTAGTCGTCCGTCAGGTAGATGAGCATGACGGCCTTGCCGTTGGCGAACGTCCATCCCGGCGCCACGATGAGGTAGCGGTTGGTGGGCTTGGGGACGTTGAGCTTCTTGTCGGCGGTGCGCAGGAGGCCGGGAACGGCCGACCAGTTGAACGCGCGGAGGCTCACCGTCAGGCCCCCGCCGCTGCTGGTCCCCCCGCCCATCTTGGAGACCTGGCCGTTCTTGTAGAGGTACCTGTCCACGGCCTTGCTCCGGCCGGGGACGGGCACCTCGGCGTAGGCGTACTCCTCGTACACGGTGAAGCCCGCGAAGCGGTCGGTCCCCGTCGCCTTCTCGAAGGCGCCGATGACCTGGTTGATCCCCGCCGGGGTCAGCAGCTTCCCCTGCTGCACGTTCTGGGGCGACGCCTTCACCGAGTTCTGCTGGCTGGGCGTCGGAAGGTAGCCGGGAGCCGTCTGGTAGGCGTCGTAGGGGTCCCTCACCGTGTCCGTGGAGAACGGGTTCAGAGAGCTGTTCGCGACGACGAAGATGAGCGCTCCGACGGCCGCGATCGCGACCGGCGCGAGCAGGAGCGCGGGGAAGCCGCGGCGGCGCGGCGGAGGCGGCGCGGCGGCGGACGGGAAGGTGGGGGGAGGCGCGGCACCGGGAAAGGGGACAGGAGGCGGCCCGTGGTGGTGGCCGGGGAACGGGGCGGCGTGCGACGCGACGGTCGGCTGCGTCTCCGCCCTGGCCAGCATGTGGTCGAGCTGGTCGGGTGTGGGCCGTGTCTCGGGCCGCGGCTGGAGGAGGGCGCCGATGGCCTCCGCCAGCGGCCCCGCCTGCCGGGGCGGCGGTATCTGCGCCGTCATGACGGCGGCCAGGGTCGCGGCCAGGGTGGTGCGGCGCATCGGGTTGTGGCCCTCGACCGCCACGTACAGCAGCATGCCGAGCGACCACAGGTCCGAGGCGGGGTCGCCCTCGTGCCCGTGCAGGCGCTCGGGCGCGATGTACTCGGGGGAGCCGACGAGCCCGCCGGTGACGGTGACCCGTGACGCCTCGCCCAGCACCGCGATGCCGAAGTCGGTGAGGACGGGGCTGCCGTCGGTGCGCAGCAGGACGTTCGCCGGCTTGATGTCGCGGTGGCAGATGCCCGCCTGGTGGGCGGCGCGCAGGGCGGCGAGGAGGCCGCGCCCGATCGTCGCGGCGACGGCGGGCTGGAGCGGCCCCCGGTCGAGCCGGTCCTGGAGCGACTCACCGCGGACCAGCTCCATCACCAGCCACGGATACTGCATCTCCGGCGAGTCGATGATGTGGTGGATCGTCACGACATGGGGGTGGTCGATCCTGGCCAGCGCCCGCGCCTCGCGCAGCACCCGCTCCCGGAACATGGCGACCATCGCCGGATCGTCGGACGGCACGTCGCCGCCCGGCCGCACCTCCTTGAGCGCCACCTCGCGCTGGAGGGCCAGGTCGCGCGCACGCCACACCGTGCCCATGCCGCCGCTGCCGAGCCGCGCCAGCAACTCAAAACGGCCGTCGACCACCGTCTGCCCAGAAGTCACGCGAACAGCCTAGAACCCCACAGGTCGCCAGGACGAGGATCTCTTCCCACCGCCCGGCCCGATCACTTTCCGGCGTCGCGCGACACCTTCAGTGCCCACAGGACGAGGGGGATCTGCAACGGCAGACGGCCGTAGGCGACGGCCCGCAGCAGCGGAGAGCGGTCGCGCCAGTCGAGCGCCATCTTGACGTTGCCGGGGTAGACGGCCGCGAAAAGGCCGGCCGTCGCCAGCGCGCCCGCCTTCCTCGTCCGGGGTGCGGCGACCGCCGCCGCGCAGGCCAGTTCGGCGACGCCGCTGAGGTACGTCCAGGTGCGGGGCGTGCCGGGCAGCCGCTCGGGGATGAGGGCGTCGAAGTAGCGGGGCAGCGCGAAGTGCAGGGTGCCCACGCCCGCCAGCAGCGCCACCAGGCTCCGGGTGGCGCGGGAGGTGCTCGGGTTCGCTCGGTCCACGGGCACATCATGGCCCCCTTCCGCTCCGTGGCCGCGACCGGAGTGCCCGCTGGGGCCGCGGACCGCCGCCACCTGCGGTTGTGCCACCTACTGAGCGCCCGGTATGTTACGCGTCGCAGGCGAGAGCGACGCGGAGGTGGGAGACCATGGCGGATCCGATGAAGGCCGGCGAACTCCGTGCCGAGGACGCCTTCGACGTCGAGGCCGTGCACCGCCTGCTGGCCGAGCGCCTGCCCGGGCTCACCGGGATGCCGCGGGTGCGGCAGTTCGGGGGCGGCGCCTCGAACCTGACGTTCCTGCTGTCCTACCCCGGCCGGAACCTCGTCCTGCGCCGCCCCCCTCGCGGCGCGAAGGCGGCCTCCGCCCACGACATGGGCCGCGAGGTGACCGTCCAGCGGGGCCTCGCCCCGTTCTGGCCGATGGTGCCCGAGGTGTATCTGTTCTGCGAGGACACCTCGGTGATCGGATCCGAGTTCTATGTGATGGAGCACCTGGAGGGCGTGATCCTCGGCTCCGAGCTCCCGGCCGGGCTGCGCCTGGACCCCGGGCAGGCCAGGGCGCTCGGCGAGACCGTCATCGACACCCTCGCCGACCTGCACGGTGTCGATGTCGAGAAGGCGGGCCTGGCGGGGCTCGGCAAGGGGCACGGCTATGTGCGCCGCCAGGTCGAGGGCTGGTCACGCCGCTGGCTCGGCGCCGCCACCGACGACGCCCCCGACGCCGGTCCGCTGCTGGCCTGGCTCGACGAACGGCAGCCGCAGGACGTCGCGGCGCGGATGCTGCACGGCGACTGGAAGCTCGACAACCTCGTCCTCGACCTGGACGGCACCGCGCCGCGGATCGTCGGCGTCCTGGACTGGGAGATGGCCACGGTCGGCGACCCCCTGATGGACCTGGGCTCCTCCCTCGCCTACTGGGTGACCGCCGACGACGACCCCTTCTACGCGGCGATCCGCCGCCAGCCCTCCCACCTGCCCGGCATGCCCACCCGCGAGGAGATGGTCGTCCGCTATCTGGAGCGCACCGGCCTCCCCCTCGGCGACTGGCGCTTCTATGAGGTGTTCGGCCTGTTCCGCCTCGCGGTGATCGCCCAGCAGATCTGGGCGCGCTACCGCTCCGGGCAGACCACCAACCCCGCCTTCCAGCACTTCGGCTCCGCCGTGGCAGTCCTCATCGACCGCGCCTCCCGGCTGACCGCGGAACGGCCGTGAGCTCCCCCGTGCGCGGCGAGGGCAGGCAGCGGATCCTCTCCGCCGCCACCGACCTGTTCGCCCGCCAGGGGTATGAGGCGACCAGCACCCGGCAGATCGCCGAGGCCGCCCAGGTCACCAAGGGCGCCCTCTACCACTGGTTCGACTCCAAGCAGGAACTGCTGATCTGCGTCTACCGCGACCTGCTGGCCGAGCAGACCGGACGCCTCGCCGCGATCGCCGCCGCCGACGCGCCGGTCGTGTCGCGGATCCACGACGCCGCGCTCTACCTCGTCGCGCACATCGCCGACCACCACGAGCCGCTGACGGTCTGGGCGCGCTCCCAGCACCTGCTGGACGGCGAGCCCGCCGCGGCGATCCGCGCCGACCGCCGCCGCTACCACGAGATGTTCCGCTCCCTCCTCGCCGAGGGCCAGGACTCCGGAGTCGTACGCGCCGACCTCTCCGCCACCGTCATGACCCACGGTTTCCTCAGCGCCGTCGGCAACGTCCACACCTGGTTCCGCGACGACGGCCCCCTCACCCGTCACGAGGCGGGCCGCCAGCTCGCCCTCCTCTTCCTGGGCGGTCTCCGCCCCTGAGCCCCTCGGAGCCGCGCCCCGCCCGCCCACCGCGGACCCGGCACGGGATCAGCCGCGTTCGGCGAGCCTTGCCAGCCGGCGCAGGCCCGTCCGCATGAAGACGCGGAACGCGGGCGAGGCCAGCGGCCACAGGGGGCCGAGCGGCG
>JAFACJ010000700.1 GCA_023425615.1 Actinomycetes bacterium | reverse complement strand
GCTCTGGAGCGGGTCACCCACGTCCTTCGCCCCGCTGGAAGGCCACACCGACGGCGTCTGGTCGCTGGCCTTCAACCCCGACGGCAAGCTCCTGGCCAGCGGCGGTGGGAAAGAAGACCGCACGGTGCGCCTTTGGGACACCGAGGCCCGCGTCCAGAAGGGCGAGCCGCTGAAGGGCCACACCGACGCCGTCTTCTCGGCCGTGTTCAGCCCTGACGGCAGGCTCCTGGCCACCAGCGGCAGCCTTGAGGACGCGACGGTGCGCCTGTGGGACGTCGCCGCACGCGCCCCCGTCGGCGCGCCCATGAAGGGCCACACCGACGGCGTCTGGGAGGTGGCCTTCAGCCCGGACGGCTCCCGGCTCGCCAGTTGCAGCCAGGACGGGACCGTGCGGTGGTGGGAGACGGCGACGCGCGACGCGCTCGGCACGGCGGTGAAAGCCCACACCGGACCGGTCACCTCGCTGGCCTTCAGCCCCGACGGCAAGCTCCTGGCCAGCGGCTCCCAGGACAGAAGGGTCCATCTCTGGGACACGGCCTCCCGCACCGTGACGGGCGCCGCCCTGGAGGGCCACACCGACGCCGTCTGGTCGGTGGCCTTCAGCCCGGACGGCAAGCTCCTGGCCACCGCCGACGAGGGCGGCACCATCCGCTTCTGGGACGTGGCGTCCCGCGCCGCCCACGGAGCCCCGCTGCAGACCCCGGGCACGGCGGTCTGGTCGGTGGCCTTCAGCCCGGACGGCTCGCTCCTGGCGGGTGCGTACCACGACGCCGCGGTCCGCCTCTGGGACACGGCCTCCCGCGCCGCGATCGGCTCGCCCCTGAAAGGCCACGCCAGCACCCTCTGGGCCGTGGCCTTCAGCCCCGGAGGCTCCCTCCTGGCCAGCGCGGGCCACGATCGCGCGATCCGGCTGTGGCACCCCTGAGGCGCGGCCCCGTGCTTTCTCGGCGGGTCAGCGCTGACCGGCGCGGAGGGCGAGGAAGAGGCCCTCGGCTTCGGCGCAGAGGGTGTCGCCGTGGTAGAGGGCGCCCCTGATGAAGCGCTTGCGGCCCTCCTCGCGGACGAAGCGCGCCTCGAAGCGCAGTTCGACGCCGACGGGGGTGACGGAGCGGTAGTCGACGTGGAGGTAGGCGGTGCGGCTGGGGGGACGGCCCGGGGCGTTGGAGAGGCGGCCCAGGACGGAGTCGAAGAGCAGGGGGATGGCGCCGCCGTAGACGGCTCCGTTGCGGCCCAGGTAGTAGCGGCCGAACGTGATGCGGCCGTGGATGTGGTCGGGGCCGGAGGAGTCGGTGTGGACGACGGGGATGAGGGTCTGGGCGCGGCCCGGCAGGTCGATCCGGCCGACGATCTGGTCGCGTTCGGGCACCTGGTGGGCGGCGAGTTCGGCGTTGAAGAGCTCGACCTGCTGGAGCATCTCCTTGACGAGCTCGGCCGGGGCGTCCGAGCCGGTCATCAGGTCGTTGAACTCGCGGAGGGCCTCGGCCAGCCGGGGGAGGTCGGGGGCGCCGCGTTCGGCGGGGACCGGGGTGAGGTTCCAGTGGGGGTCATCCGCGAAGGGATTGTCGGACATTTCTGCCATGCTGGAATTCATATCTGACGACGGGTAACGAAGGAGAAGGCGGGGTCAGTCCTCGCTTTCGGCGAGGCTCCGCGGTTCCTCCCGCCGCAGCGGCCTGATCAGACCCTCCTGCATGACGTTGCCCACCAGGCGTCCGGAGCGGTCGGAGAGCGCGCCGCGGCACAGGGCGCGGGCGCTGCCCGACCACAGGCCCTCCTGCTCGTAGAACAGCCAGTCGTCGGCGCGCGGCGCGCCGTGCAGCCACAGGGTGTGATCGAGGCTGGCGAACTGGAAGGAGGTGTCCAGCACCAGCCCGTGCGGTGCGACGGCGGTGGTGAGCAGCAGCAGGTCCGAGGCGTACACGACGGCGCAGGCGTGCAGCAGCGGATCGTCGCCCAGCTCCTCGCGGGTGCGGAACCAGAACCGCTGGAGCGGCGGGGCCGGCTCGCCGCGCAGCGCCGCGAAACGGGCGAGCTCCCCGGCGAACCGCACCTCCAGGGGGAGCGCGTGGTGGACCCTGGCGAACCACTGCCGGGTGCCCTCGTCGGCGCCGCCGATGACCTCCTCGGCAGGCGGCAGCTCCTCGGGCACGGGCCGCTCGGAGGGGGCAGGCTGGTAGGCGTAGCCCTCCTCGGGCCGGTGGAAGGAGGCAGACAGCTGGAAGATCGGCCGCCCGTGCTGGACGGCGACGGCCCGCCGGGTGGTGAAGCTCCCCCCGTCACGGATCTCATCGACCTGGTAGACGATCGGCGCCGCCGGATCGCCGGGCCGCAGGAAGTAGGCGTGCAGCGAGTGGACCGGCCGGTCGTCGGGGACGGTGCGCCCCGCGGCCATCAGCGCCTGCGCCGCCACCTCCCCGCCGAACACCCGCGTGGAGGCCGTCGGCCGCGACCGCCCCCGGAAGAGGCAGGTGTCCAGCCGCTCCAGCTCCAGCAGCTCACGAAGCCCGACCGTCCCCGCTCCCATCCCGCTCCCTTCGCACGGCCCGCCCCCGCAGGCGGACATGCCAAGTCTGGCGCATCCCCGCGATCGCCCGCCCCGCAGGGTCGGACGGCTCAGGGCGCGGTGACGCACGGCTCCCGCGGGGCGGGGCGGCTCAGGGCGCGGGAATGCCC
>JAFACJ010000670.1 GCA_023425615.1 Actinomycetes bacterium | reverse complement strand
GCCGTGTGCTGTGGGCGCTGACGAAGGGCACCACCGTCACCGCGTTCCGCTGCCGGATCACCGGTCTCGCCGCAGAGGCCGCCTTCTGGGCTCTGCTGTCCCTGCCGCCGCTGATCCTCGGCCTGATCTCCAGCATCGGCCATCTGAGCGGGCTGATCGGCCCCCGGATGGTGGGGGAGATCAGCGACTGGATCATCGCCAAGTCCGGTACCTTCCTCACCCAGCCCGCCGTCGACAGCGTGGTGCGGCCACTGGTCGACGACGTGGTCAAGGGCGAGCGGATCGGGATCATCTCGGTGGGCTTCTTGATGTCCCTGTGGGCGGGATCACGGGCGCTGAACGTCTATGTCGACACGATCACCATCTCCTACGGCCTGGACGGGGTGCGCGGCATCATCCGCACCCGGCTGAAGTCGTTCTTCCTCTACATCGTCGGCCTGTTCGTCGCGGCGGTGGTGATCCCGCTGATGATCGCGGGCCCGGCCCTGGTGCGCGAGACGTTCCCCGGCACGGCGCGGCTGGTCTCGCTGCTGTACTGGCCGGTCCTGCTGATCCTGTCGATCTTCTTCCTGAGCCTGCTGTACCACCTGAGCGTCCCGGTGCGCACGTCGTGGTGGCGTGAGCTGCCCGGAGCCGCCGTCGCGATGGTCTTCTGGGTGGGCGGCAGCGTCCTGCTGCGGGTCTACCTGTCGGGCACGCTGACGGGGGTCTCGGTGAGCGCCTCGCTGGCCGCCCCCATCGCCTTCATGGCGTGGCTGTACGTGACTGCCTTCGCGGTGCTGGTGGGGGCGTGCCTGAACGCCGAGGTGGACCGGCTGTGGCCGGAGGCCGGGACACACCGTGCCAGGGCCGCGGCCCGGGTAAAGAATGGCCACGAATAGCGCTAATGGCGGCAAAGTTCACGTAACCTCGCCTTGTATGACGGCCCCTGCTCCTGACGCCCGTATCCGCACGGTGACGGGCCCTCTCCCGGTCTCCGCCTTCTCCGGGCGCGCCCTGGTCCACGAGCACCTGCGCATGGACCTCCGCTGGCCCGTGGGCGCCGACTCCGACCCGCGCCGCTGGCTGGATGAGGAACTCCACGTCTGCGACGAGCTGATCGGGCTGCGCGAGGACCACGGTCTCGGCCTGGTGGTCGAGCTCACCTGCCTGGGCATGGGCCGCGACGCCTCGGCCCTGGCGCGCATCAGCGCCGGATCCCGGGTCCCGGTCGTGGCCGGCACCGGTTTCTTCTGCGGGCCGTTCCACCCGATGAACACCCGCGACCTGGACGCCGAGCTGATGGCCGAGCGGCTGATCGCCGAGATCGGCTTCGGCATGGACGGCACCAGCGTGCTGCCCGGTGTCATCGGCGAGGTCGGCTGCTGGGGCGAGCAGCCCACCCCGGCCGAGGAGCGGGGGCTGCGCGCCGCCGCGCTGGCGTCGCTGGCCTCGGGCCTGCCGGTGGCCACCCACGGCCGCTCCGGCCTCGCCCAGCTCGAACTGCTCATGACGGCGGGCCTGGCGCCCGCGAAGGTGGCGGTCGGCCAGCAGAGCCTCACCGGCGATCCGGCCGTGCACCGCAAGCTCGCCGAGACCGGCGCCTATGTCTCCTTCGGCAGGCTCGCCGAGACCGGGGACCGGGCGCTGCGGCCGGTGCTGGAGCTGATCGAGGCGGGTCACGCCGACCGGCTGCTGCTGGGCGGCGGGGTCTGCCGGATGGGGCAGCTCGCGCACTACGGCGGCTCCGGCTACGGCACGGTCTTCACGGACTTCGTCCCCGCGCTGCGCGCCTGCGGCGTCGATGAGCCGACCCTGGATCTGATCACCCGGGAGAACCCGTTGCGCTGGCTGTCGCTCTAGGCGCACGCTTAACACAAAAGGCCCTCTCGCGAGGGCCTTTTGTGGTTTTTTGTTTTTGACAACGCAAACGGCCCCGTGGAACCGGGGCCGTGAACGTTCTTCGAAGTGCCGGGGTCCGGCGGCCGATCGTCAGGCGGCGTTGGCGCGGCGCATGCGGCGACGGCGCTCAGAAGCGCGCTCGTCCTCGTTCAGACCGCCCCAGGTGCCGTACTTCTCCGGACGGGAGACGGCGTAGTCCAGACATTCCGTGCGGACGGGGCAGCCCATGCAGACCTGCTTCGCCTTGCGCTCGCGGATCTCCCGCTCCGGCTGACGCTCGCCGTCGGGACCGAAGAAGAGCACAAGGTCTTCCCCCCGGCACGCGGCGGCGTCCTGCCAGCCCCAGCTGGGACGGGGGAGGTTTGCCTGCCGACGTACCTGAGCCATGAAACACCCACCTCAGTTGATTTCTGAGCAATTTCGGACAAAGACATTGCTAGCGCTCAGTAGCGCTAAAATTTACAACGTCTGGAGTTGCCGCTGTGTTCCCTATGATGGGTAAGCTCGCGGCGCAGCATCCCCGACTGGGGCCTCCGAGAGGTTACACGAGGGCCGCTTCGGTGTGAAGGGCCAGTCCCCTCATTTGGTATGTCTGAACGCTCACATCGCACCCCGGCCCGCAGAAACTCGGGCTTTCCACCAGTTCGACGGCACCGGACCACAGCGCTCCGCCCGCTGTGACTCTGGTCATATAGGGGCCGGTTCCGGTGACGGAGGTGACACGGACCTCGTCGATGCCCAGCAGCCCGGTGCGCTCCCTGACGAAGTGCTCGGCGGCCTGGGCGACCTCGGGCTGCCCCGCCCTGCCGCGCAGCCGCTCCAGGACCACCTCGCCGCGCAGATAGGCGTCGACCGCCGTCACCGCCGACGGGAGGTCGAGATCGCCGTAGTACAGCGCGTGCGGCATGCAGACCATGTTGGCGGCGAAGCGGTCGCCCCCGACATGGGTGGTCTCCCAGACCAGGTCGCCGTACCGGGCGGTGAGGCCGCGGGCCAGCGGGGCGCCCGTCCTGGCGCAGCAGGCGTTGCGCTTGGCATGGGTGCACACCAGCACGAGGGGGTCGAAGGAGGGCTCGCCGAACCCCTGCCGCTCGCCGCGGGCCCCCGCGGCGAAGTCGATGCCCTCCAATTCGGCGGGATCGGCGACCTCGCGGGTCTCCAGCCACGGGTCCTCCCCGGACCAGCCGAGGTAGACCCGCAGCGGGGGAGCGGTGCGGCGCCGGCCGGTGCGGCGGATGAGCTGGGGGCGCACCCCGTACCGCAGCGCCTCGGCGACGACCGGGAGGTCCATGCGCTCGATCTTGGGAGCCCAGGGCCCGGGGTGCTCCAGCAGCAGCCAGCTGCGCGGTTTGACGGTCGCGCTGGCCAGGCAGGGCCGCTCGCCGGAGTGACTGCCCGGACAGTGCCCGCAGGAAGGCGAATGCGCCACTGCCGGAACTCCTCCCCCG
>JAFACJ010000645.1 GCA_023425615.1 Actinomycetes bacterium | reverse complement strand
TTCCGGCACCAGGGCATCGCGCGGTCCCTGGTCGCCGAGGTCAGGGAGGCCGAGACGCGGATGTCGCCTGAAGTGCGGTCTCTCGCGCGGTCCGTGGGGCTGGACTAGGACATCACGTCCTGGTCTTCCAGGGGCGGGATTCTCCGACCGGCCACGGCGTCCTACCGCGGCCGGACCCTGTCATCCGAGTAGGACAAGGCGTCGGTTCCGTCCGCATCGGTAACGCGCTGAGATTGCCGTATGACACACGGCATGAACAATGGCGTCTGCGTGTGGGATCTCATCCGTCCCGATGACGCCTGCGGCGCCGCCCACGAAGTCGGCGCGTTCCAGGCCCTCGCCGCGTCGTGCTCCGCCCCGGTCGGCGCGGAGAGCATCACGTCCGGTGCCGCCTCGCGGGGCGGCGTCCGGCGCGGCGACGCCTGCATATTCCTCATCCCCATCAGC
This sequence comes from Actinomycetes bacterium, assembly GCA_023425615.1. Classification (GTDB taxonomy): domain Bacteria; phylum Actinomycetota; class Actinomycetes; order Streptosporangiales; family Streptosporangiaceae; genus Actinocorallia. Next base: position 2,400 of record JAFACJ010000645.1, on the reverse strand, counting down.
CGGCACACCGTCGACGGTTCCGTCATGGTGACGGAGTCCGTCGGCGACGCGTCTCTCCGGACCCGCTCCGGTGCTCTCGGCGACGGCCGTCCCGCCACGGTGATGGACGGTCTCCCTACGACCGGAAATCGTGGTCCGTGCGCGGTCGACGGGCTCTCCGGCGCGTTCGGTGTCGCGGGGGACACCGGTACCACCCGGGCTCACCTCGGCCTCGGCTGCGATGGCGCGGCCTGGTCGCTCGGCCGTGTCGCCTCGTGGCGGCGGCCGGGGGAGGGAAGGCCGCCCGTGAACGGGGTGCCGGGCGGGGTCGAGCAGAGCGCGCCCGGGGTGGTCGTATGACGGTCAGCGCGGTCGTGATCGCGCCGCACCAGGTGTCCTACCGGGAGTACCGGCTGGAGTTCCCGGCGGAGGACGAGAGCGTGTTCGTGGTGCGGGCCTCGCTCCGGGCGATGTGCTCCGCCTGGCGTGTTCCGCAGGAGGCCGCCGACACGATGCTGCTGCTGGCGTGCGAGGTGGTCACCAACGCGATCGCCGTCAGCGGGGGCGAGGTCCTGCGGATCACGGCGCGTCGGGTGCTGGACTACCTGTACTTCGACTGCAACGACTACGAGCTCTCCATCCCCGTCACTCCGTCCATGCCCGACGGTGAGGAGCCGAGCGGGCGCGGGCTGGCCCTGGTCGAGGAGCTGTCCTCCTCCTTCGGGTGGAAGCGGCTGCCGGGGGAGCAGGGGAAGGTCTGCTGGTTCACGCTGGCGGCAGGGTGACGGACCCGCCGATGAGCGGCACTACGTACAGCGGGTTTTCGCGCCCGCCACTCGATCGGAGGAGAGATCCCCATGCCTTGGGTTGATGTGATCGCCGGAGCGGTCATCTTGTTCCTGCTCGTCCTCACCGCCGCCTGCGGTGGCGCGTTGCGGGACCGTCCCCGCTCCCCGTGGGACCGGTTGTTCGACCACGCCCCCGACCGTCCCCGTGCCAAGGCGTGGCCCGAGATCTGGGGCTACTCCCACGACACCGGCGGCCCCCTGCCACGGCGCAGAACCGGGGACGGGCCCCGCGGCCCGGGCGACCGGCACGGCAGGACCGGTTGAGACACCTCCTGGGCCGGGCCCGTGCCACCCGCCCCAGGAGGCCCCCTACCCGCCCCGCCCGGAACGCGCGGAACCCGGGCGGGGCGGCCCGACGGCATCGGCACCCCAACGCATCGCGGCCCCCACGACCCGCCGCACGAGGAGACAGACGGTGATTCCGCAGCAGATGACGGTAGACCTGGCCTTCCAGCCGATACACGAGGCATCAAAGACACACCAACCGCTGCCCGGCACCAAGGCGGACACCATGTCCGGGCCCGGTGACGGAAGCCGAACCGGAGCCGTACCCAACGAGCAGAGCGGAGGTAGGGGTGTCTGAATCGGAGCTGTGGAAGTACTTGGCCGCCCATCAGGACGAGCCCCCGGCCCTGCGCATCGTTCTCCCCGCCGCGCTGGGTGAGGCCACTGTGCTGCGCAAGTTGACCGATGCCCTCGACCGCACCCGGCACATGCTGGCCTATCACCTGGCCATCTGCCGCTACAGCATGGACCAGGCCAAAGACAAAGGGGACGAAGAAGACGCCACCCTGTGGAGCGGCCAGACCCTCGGCATTACCTACGCCATCGAACGCCTGGATGGCGACATCCTGGGCGAGTTGGACTTGTGGGACCAGCAGGAGAAACAAACACCCGAAGACCCCGAGACCATCAAGGCGATGGCCGACCAACTCTCCTGGAGCCTCCAACGTCCCCAATTCCCGTTGCCCGACACCCAGGATCCCACCCTGGGACTCAGACTCGCCCTCCTCATCCGCGCCCAACGCGACGAACTCGTAGCCCAGGCCGTCGCCGCCAACTACCGAGCGGTCATGGAGTACACCGAAGAGGGAGAGGCCCCCGACCCCGAATACGGGTTGTACATGGCCCGCGCCCGCTGCTACGCCATGGCCGCCGACGACCTGGACGTACTCCTAGCCCGCGCCTACGGCGTCCAGGACGCACACGAGAAGTTCCTAGACCAGCACGGCACTTGGCTGGCCCGCCTCGTCTTCTCCTGAGGGAAGAGCCCGGCAACGTCTCGAAGCCGTCGTCATGACGTGCGGCGTTTCCAGACGAGGACGGTTCCGGCCTTGGGCAGGATCCAGTCGTCCACGCCCACGGTGACGAGACGAGTGGAATCAAGACTGGGCGTGTAGCGGGGGGAGGCGCCTGTCTCGTACTCCCGTGGCGTGACAGGCGCCTCTTGGGGTCAGGGGGTCAGCGGAACAGTCCCTTCGGGTCGTAGGTGGTCTTGACGGAGGTCAGGCGGGTGGCGGCCTCGGGGGTCATGGCCACGGGGGTGGTGCCTCTGAGGGTGGGGAGGGCGGTG
>JAFACJ010000622.1 GCA_023425615.1 Actinomycetes bacterium | reverse complement strand
GGAGTGAATGATGAGCGATGTCCTGCTGTTCACCGTGAGCATGGCGGCCACGGCCTTGGGCCTGCTGGCGAGCTGGGGGTTCGCCCGCCGCCGCGGCGCGGCCTCGGGACTGCGCGGCGCGGCCTGGTCGCTGGTGCCGCTGGGTTTCTATCTGACCGGCCTGACCGGCTTCCTCGCCTCGCTGGTCCTCAATCCGACGCGGTGGGTCGGCGTGGCGGTGCTGGGGATCGCCGGCATCTGCTACGTGACCTCGGGGGTGAAGCTGCGCGCCCGTGGCAAGGGCGGTGACCGCGGACGCCAGGTGGAGCCGGGACGCCCGGCGCCCGCCCCCGTGCCGCGCGGCAGGGGCGGCGGAGCCGATGCGGGGCTCGGCGACGACATGGCGGAGATCGAGGAGATCCTGCGCCGCCGCGGCATCTGACGGAGGCCGCGGCCCGCGGCGGAGCGAAGCCCGTCCCTTCGGGGGGCGGGCTTTTGTGTTGTCCGGAATGTGGATGTCATCACTCCGGCGGCGCCGTATACCAGGTCGAGGTTACTGCTTGGTACGGATATTCTTCGCGAATCACCCCTGGCCATGCTGTTTCTGGTCACGATGACGACGCGGAACTGCAAATATTCTCGTGATCATGACCCCGGGGTGTACAGAAGTATCGGACGGATGCATACTCTCTTCCGGCGTGTCCGTAATTGGCCCCTGCGATGGCGGTTCCCCGGTCTCGCGGAGAAGGATCCGGGATGCGTCACCAGACAGTAACTTTCTGTTAAGAGGGCTGCCGCGAGCGCCTTGCCTCCGACCCCCGGGTCGGTACAAGGGGCACGTACACCACGGCCGGTGACGGCAGGTGTCCGGCGGCGGGAGAGGAACGTGCGTGAGCGAGCTTAGGAAGACCGCGTGACCGCGCCCATCGACGTCTCCAAGGGTGAGGCCGAGGCCCACCCGGAGAGCGTCCTGAAGGGCGTGCCCGGCGGGGCGGTACAGGGCCGCTCCCTGGGGCAGATCGCCTGGCTGCGGCTGCGGCGCGACAAGGCGGCGCTGGCGGGCGCGGTGATCATCGCGGTGCTGATCGCGGCGGCGGTCTTCGGTCCCTTCTTCCTCCAGGACCCCAACGTCTACCACCAGGAGCTCATCGACCCGACGCTCCAGCGCCCCAGGGGCGGCTGGCTGCACTCGGGCATCGGCTGGGACCACCCGCTGGGCGTCGACCCCACCACGGGCCGCGACATGCTGGCGCGGATCGTCTCCGGCGCCCGCATCTCCCTGCTGGTGGCGTTCCTCGCCACGATCCTGTCGGTCCTCATCGGCACCGTGATGGGCGTGCTGGCCGGCTACTTCGGCGGCTGGATCGACACCCTGATCAGCCGGGCGATGGACGTCTTCCTCGCCTTCCCGCTGCTGCTGTTCGCGATCGCGCTGGTGGGCGTGATGCCGGGCGAGGCGCTCGGGCTCAAGGGCAACGGGCTGCGGGTCGGGGTGCTGATCTTCGTGATCGGGTTCTTCAACTGGCCCTACATCGGCCGTATCGTGCGCGGCCAGACCCTCTCGCTGCGCGAGCGGGAGTTCGTCGACGCCGCCCGCAGCCTGGGCGCGGGCCACGGGTATGTGCTGGCCAGGGAACTGCTGCCCAACCTCCTCGCCCCGATCATCGTCTACGCGACGCTGCTGGTGCCCACGAACATCCTCTTCGAGGCGGCGCTGTCCTTCCTCGGCGTCGGCGTCATCCCGCCCACCCCCTCCTGGGGCGGGATGCTCACCCTGGCGGTGCCCACCTACCCGAACTCGCGTTTCTTCATGGTCGTCCCCGGCCTGGCGATCTTCGTCACGGTCCTGGCCTTCAACCTGCTCGGGGACGGACTGCGCGACGCGCTCGATCCCCGGGCCCGGTGAACCCCCGCGGGTTCGTGTTTCTCCTGCCGCTTTCCAGAGAGGTGCGCTCAGCACAATGAAGAAGATCAAGATAGGGGCGTCCCTCGCGGTGGGCGCGGTGCTCGCCTCCGGGCTGTCGGCCTGCGGCGGCGGCTCGGACACCGGCGCCTCGGGCTCGGGCCGCGCCAACGCCGCGCTCAGCGGCGTCGTCAACCCCTCGACCGCCAAGGGCGGCAACCTGTCCTTCGCCATGTCCAGCGACTGGGACTCGCCGGACCCCGGCGACACCTACTACGCGTTCTCCTGGAACTTCGCCCGCAACTACTCCCGCGCCCTGACGACGTTCGCCAACAAGCCGGGCTCCGCGGGCCTGGAGGTCGTCCCCGACCTCGCCGAGACGCTGGGCAAGTCCTCCAACGGCGGCAAGACCTGGACCTACAAGATCCGCAAGGGCGTCAAGTTCGACGACGGCACCGAGGTGACCGCCCAGGACGTCAAGTACGCGATCGAGCGCTCCAACTTCACCTCCGAGCTCCAGCTCGGCCCCAAGTACTTCAAGCAGTACCTGGTCGACAACCCCGGCGGCTACAAGGGCCCCTACAAGGACAAGTCCAAGGCGGGCCTGAAGTCCATCCAGACCCCCGACTCCCGCACCCTGGTCTTCCACCTGAACACGCCGTTCGCGGAGTTCGACTACCTGGCCTCGATGCCGCAGACGGCGCCGGTGCCCCAGGCCAAGGACAGCGGCCTCACCTACAAGAAGCAGATCGTCTCCACCGGCCCCTACAAGATCGACACCTATGATCCGGGCAAGGAGATGCGGCTGTCGCGCAACCCGCACTGGGACCAGGCGACCGACCCGCTGCGCAAGGCGCTGCCCGACACCATCTCCGTCGCGCTCAACCAGAACCAGGACGACATCGACAACAAGCTGCTGTCGGGCGCGCTCCACGTGGACCTGGCCGGCGCGGGCGTGGCCACCGCCGCGCAGCCGAAGATCCTCGCCAACGCCGCGCAGAAGCGCAACAGCGACGTGGCCACCGGCGGCTCGCTGACCTATCTGGCGATCGACACCAAGGTCGCCCCGTTCGACAAGGCCGCCTGCCGCAGGGCCGTGCAGTACGCCGTCGACAAGGTCTCGGTGCAGACGGGCCTGGGCGGCCCGGTCTCCGGCGGCGCCCTGGCCTCCACCCTCCTGCCGCCGGCGGTGACCGGCCACCAGAAGTTCGACCTGTACCCCTCGGCGAACAACGCCGGTGACGTGGCCAAGGCCAAGGAGGAGCTGGCCGCCTGCGGCAAGCCGAACGGCTTCAGCACCTTCCTGACCGCCCGCGCCGACCGGCCCAAGGAGATGGCCGCCGCGCAGGCGGTCCAGCAGGGCCTGGCCAAGGCCGGCATCAAGACCGAGATCAAGAGCTACCCGTCGGGCGACTACTTCACCAAGTACGCGGGAGCCCCCTCGTTCATGAAGTCCAACAAGATCGGCCTGTCGATGATGAAGTGGGGCGCCGACTGGCCGTCGGGCTTCGGCTTCCTCCAGCAGGTGGTCGACGGCAGGGCCATCAAGCCCGCCGGCAACACCAACCTCTCGGAGACGAACCTCAAGACGGTCAACTCCCTGCTGGACGCCTCCACCCGGGAGAGGAGCACCGAGAAGCGCAACGCGATCTACGCCAAGATCGACAAGACGGTCATGGAGAGCGCCGACCTCGTCCCGCTGACCTACTCCAACCAGCTGCTCTACCGGCCGGCGAGCCTCACCAACGTGGTGGTCTCCGAGGGCTACAGCAGCATGTACGACTACCTCAACCTCGGTGTGAAGTAGCCGTTTCCCCGCCAGCTCCTTCGATCACCGCAGAAGGCAGGTGAAGGCCGGGAGGTGGCGCGGCCCCCGGGCCCCCCGGGCCCCCCCCCCCCGGGGCGCGCCAAATGTTTGCAAAAAA
>JAFACJ010000570.1 GCA_023425615.1 Actinomycetes bacterium | reverse complement strand
GTGCGCACGGGCCCGGCCAGGCCCTGGGGCGACCACTCCCGGGAGGTGATCCGCGTCAGGACCGCGGCGGGCTCGGTGTCTGCCTCGGCCGCGAGGTCCGCCGCCGGATCCGCCGCGAGGTCCGCCGCGAGCAGGGCCGCCAGTTCGGCGGCGAACTCGGCGGCGGTCGGCCGCTTCCCCGGGTCCTTCTCCAGGGCGCGGGCGGCGAGTTCCCTCAGCTCTTCGGGGAGCGTGGAGAGGTCGGGTTCCTGCTGGAGAACGCGGAAGGCGACGGCCTCGACCGCGCCCGTGCCGAACGGCGGCGCGCCCGAGGCCGCGAAGACCAGCATGCCGCCGAGGTTGAAGACGTCGGACGCCGGGCCGATCTCCGTGCCGCGGTACTGCTCGGGGCTCATCCAGCCCGCCGTGCCGACCAGCGCGCCCGTCCGCGTCAGCGCCGTCTCGTCGGCCGCCCTGGCGATGCCGAAGTCGAGGACCTTCGGGCCGTCCGGGGCGAGGATCACATTCGACGGCTTGAGGTCGCGGTGCACGATGCCGGCGGCGTGGATCGCCACGAGGGCGTCGGCGAGCCCCAGTGCCAGCACCCGCAGCCGCCGCCTGTCCAGCGGCCCGGCGGCGCGGACCTGCTCACCGAGGGTCGGCCCCTCCAGGAACGGTGTCACCAGCCAGGGCCGTGCGGCGTCCGGGTCGGCGTCCAGGATCGGCGCGATGCTCGCCGCGCGCACCCGCGATCCCAGCTTCACCTCCCGCGCGAACCGCACACGGAACGCCGGATCGTCGGCGTGGTCGCCGCGCACCACCTTGACCGCGACGAGGGCGCCGTCCTTGGCGCGCGCCGCGTAGACCGCGCCCATCCCGCCCGAGCCGATCAGCCCGACCAGCCGGTACGGACCCACCGTCCTCCCGGCGTCCGCGGGCAGCGGCCGGACCCCCCGCGGCAGGGACGAACTGTCGGAACCCCGGCGGAACACCCGGCCTCGCTTCCCTCAGGGACGGCTCTGCAGGATCAGCGTCCCAGAATGCACGACCCCCGTCTCGGAAAAGTCACGCATGCCCGTTCAGGGGCGGCCTGTCTCCTGCCAGGGTCCGTCGGCCGATCCCATCCCGGTTCAGAGAGATGAAAGCTTGGCCGCCAGCTTCGGTGCGGGAGCGTCGCCCTTGAGCATCCAGGAATAGCCTTCGACCTCTTCGGCCTGAAGGATGATCTTGGGCTCCTCGACCAGGTACACCCAGCGGAAATCAGCATGCCAGTGTTCTGGCTCTCCTTTGTTCGGGTTGGCCGGGATAGTGTGGACATCGATGTCGATGGGGATCACATCGAGGTCCCCGGGGCTGACGGTGCCGTGCCAGGAGATACCGGTCTCCTCCTCCAGTTCCCGCAGCCCGGCGTAGTACAGACCGACGTCGGAGGATTCCAGGTGGCCGCCGGGGAGCAGCCATTTGCCGAGCCCGATATGACGGATCAGCAGGAGCCTGCCCCGGTCATCGATCACCGCCGCGCCGCATGTGACGTGTCCGCCGTCGAACTCCAGGCGTGACGTGAGGTCCTTGCCCGCGGCCAGCGCGTCAGTGAGCGGCCTCAGGTCGCCTGCCTCGTGAGGGTATCTCTCCAGGTAACGAGCAACGGTCGTACGGATTTCTCCGATTGCGATCATGAGGTCCCATCGAAGTAGCGCAGCCAGGTGGCTGCGATGAAATTGCGTTCGGTCGCGTCGAGCTCGAAGAAACCGGGCTCATATCCGCCGGCGGCCAGGCGGGCGGTCGCCGTCAGGATCTCGGCCTGCACCAGGAAGATGAAAGCACCAACGCTCGCGCCGTGCAGGAAGTTCACCGCGTTCCCGTTGGCCAGCACGTAGAAGTAGTGCCCGATGGTCGAGTACCGGGTGATGTGGTCACCGCTGGGCGTTTGCTCGTAGAGGTCGTCCAGAGCCGCCAGCTCCAACTCGTCATCGCTGCTCGTCACCGAAGCGATGTATGCGCCGTTAGCGACCTTGGCGAAGTCCTCCTCCTTGAGTGCGAGATTCCCGGTCGCGCACACGATCACCCCGGCACCGTCGAGCGCCCGGGCGAGCGTCGGAACCACGCGGTAACCCTGTGACAGCGCCGTGGTCCGCCGCACCGGGTCGGAGTCGTAGACCGTCACCCGCACGTGCTTGGAGTGCAGCATGGAGGCGATGGAACGACCGAGCTTCCCGTAGCCGATGACCGCCGCCTGGCGTCCGTGCAGGATGTCCCCGCGGGAGCGCATCAGAGCCTCAGCGGAGAAGGTGATGGATTGCCCGACCAGGAAGTCCTCGGGATCCTTGAGCGGAGAGCGGGCGACGCTGAGCACCGGACACGGCGGCGCCCCCAAGGCCCCATACCGCCGATGACCGTTCTCGGTGTCCTCGACCACTCCCAGGACCTCCCCTGAGAATTCGCCGCACAGGTGGCGCAAGGCGGGGGCGAAGTACCCCCCGACGTCCAGCAGGATGACCCTCTTGCCCGCGGCCCGCTTCTCCAGGTAGGCGAGCGCCCGGTCCGGGTCGGAGAATGTGGCGCGGTCCAGTTCGTCCACCTGTACGAACGCACCCACCTCCTTCAACGCACCGTCGTGGATCGACTTGGGCTTGGGCAGCACCGCTGCGAGACTCGACACCCGGCCCATCGCCTTGACGAACGCGGGACGCTCGGCGAGCAGGTGTGTGATGAGCACGGTGGACACCCCCTCTCCCGCACCGTGAACCGCCGCGATCTTCCGGAAGAAGGCGAAATGGCGCGATGGGAGGACCTGGCGACGGCACTACGTGATGCCATCGCCCAGGGCGCCTATCCACCGGGCTCGGTCATTCCGAAAGAGTCCGAGTTGATCGAGCAGTACGACGTGAGCCGCGCGACAGTCCGCCGGGCCGTCGCCCAGCTCACCGCCGAGGGACTACTCCAGCCCGTCAGACGGAGGGGCACCGTCGTCCGCGCCCGCCCTCCGCGGATCCGCATGAACCGCTCCCGCCGTGTCTACAAGGACGAGATCGGGTACTACTTCGACCCCACCGCGCAGCCATGGCGCGCACTCCGGACTCCGACCGTGGAATGGGGTCCATGCCCCTACGACGTGGCCCATCTGCTCAAGGTCGATCCGGGCGACGAAGTACTGATGCGCGACCGTGTGATGGGCGACCCCGTTTCCGGCATCGCCTACCAGCTCGCCACCAGCTACATCCCGGCGTCGGTCGCCAGGGGAACCCAGATCGCCGAGCCCGATACCGGCCTCGGCGGCATCTACGCGCGTATGGAGGATCTGGGGCACGAACTGGACTGGTACGAGGCCATCAGTGCCCGAATGCCTACCCCGGTAGAGGCGGATGTGCTGGGCCTCGCACCCGGCGTGCCGCTGCTCCGCATTCTGCGCACCACCACGAGCAAGACCACGGACCGCCCGCTGGAGGTCAACGACACCCGCCTTGACGCGGAGAGGTTCGAGGTCGGTTACCCGATCACGCGAGACCCGTCAGCGCAGTAGGCAGCCACGTAGGCTGTCGTCAGCCTTCAGCCGAGATCACCGTCTCGGAAAAGTCACGCATGACCGTTCAGAGGCGGCCTGTCTCCAGGCCGAGGGTGCGGATCGTATGTTCGGAGATCGTGATCAGGGTGTCGTGGTGGATGGCGAGGCCGTAGGCCCTGGACCATTTCCTTCCGCATTTCAATAAGACCTTCGCCGAGCGGGAAGCCGGACCCGCCTCTCTTCCCGAGGCTCCCCGCACCCGCGCGCGAGAACGCCGAGTGGGCGCGGAGCACCTGGAGAGAGGCCGCTGTCGGCGGACGCATCTCCGCTCTCCCGGGCGCCGGGTCAGGTGCCGCGGAGGGACCAGGAGATGATCCGGTTCGCGGCGCGTTCGGCGCTGGCGGCTCTGCGGCGGGCGCGGGCGCTGCGGGGTTCGGCCTGGATGGCGGGCGTGTGTTTCAGGGCGATGCCCGCCGCCATGTGGCGGGCGTAGGAGGACAGCCGGTCGGCCGCCTCCGAGAGTTCGCCGAGCGCGCGGCGTTCGGCCAGGAGGGTGGGCGCGATGAGCACCAGCGTGAAGAGCGCCTCGACCTCGGTCACCTGAGCGCCGAGCCACAGCATGGACTCCTCGCCCGCCCCCGGGTCCTCTTTCGTGTACGTCGTCTCCAGTGCCGTTCCCCCCTGAAGCACTCGTCCCCCGATGAGCACGTCCGGCCGTCACTCCAAACGATCAGCCCGCCGGAGAAGTTCCTTCTCCGGCGGGCGTCACGAAGGTGTGCCGGGTAGGAGAGGTCAGTCGGTCCGGCTCTCCTCGGACGTCTCCTGCTCGGAGGCGCCGGGTGCCGGTGCCGTCCTGGTGCGGCGGGAGCGGAGTCCGGCGTAGGCGGCGGCCGGGACGGCCAGGGCGAGGACGATGAGGCCGAGCCAGAGCCAGCCGCCACGTCCCGTGCCGTCCGAGGCCGCGGGGGCGGCGGTCGCCGCCGCGTTCCCGTCGCCGGGGGAGCCGGTGACGGTGAAGGAGTACCTGCCGGAGATGGGGTGCCCGTCGGGGGAGACGGCACGCCAGGCGACCTGGTAGGTGCCGCCGGGGAGGGTACCGGCTATCCGGACGGTCACCTTGTTGTCCGACACCTTCGCCTTGCCCGCCTGGCGTGGCTTGCCGGCGGCGTCGACCACCGCGACGTTCGGGAAGATCACCGCGTCGGCGAAGGTCAGGACCACCTTCTCCGGCGAGGCGACGGACGCTCCGGCGGCCGGTGACGTCTCCTTCAGCGAGGTGTGCGCGGACGCGGGCCTCCCCGGCACCACGACGGCAAGGGAGGCGAGCAGGAGCGCGAGCAGGGCGGCCGGAAGAGCGGACGCCAGGGGCGGGGGCCCGGGGGGGCCCCCCCAACGGGGCACGGGGATGAGTTATTTCGG